>CACZLA010000087.1 GCA_902781895.1 uncultured Lachnospiraceae bacterium | reverse complement strand
CCGGATGACGAGTATTTCTTTCTGAAACTGTTTGATGCAAGCAGAAATGACTATGTCAGGAATACTCCATCCCACAAGATTTTAGAGTGAACCAAAAAAACAGCATCTGTGCACGAGTTATACGAATCATTCATGAAAGCTGTGGAGGATAATCCTTACTGCAACAAAACCCATATTCCGGATGTCCTGCATGAATTGTATCTGGCTTCCGGTAGAGACCAAGACATATTCCTAAGTTACTGTAGACATCAATATCTCAATACCAATGATGTTGAGTGTCTTCGGAGGCTGGATGAAGCCGGGAAACTGGGGGCGTTTGAAAAGGAAATCGAATCTGCTCCAAGAACGCATACTTTACTTATCACTGTCTATAAGTATACTGGTGAGACGGATAAGCTCTTCAACTATCTTATGAGAATAGGAAGTGACTATATTCTGATTAATCACATCGATTACCTGAAAGAAGATTACAGCGATGAGTTGTATAAGTATCTGAGGGAAAGGATGTACGAAAAACTCTCAGAGGGAAAGAGACGCGAAGTTTACCGTGAGGCAGCGACTTATGTAGCAGGTATCGGTAAGCTCAAGGATGGAAGGCAAAAGGTAGAGGAAACATTGAGCTCGCTTAGAGTATCAAGGTATTCGAAATGCAAGTTGCTCTTTGAGATTACAGAAAACAGACTTCTTCATTTACAATGGGATTCAGACTGATTACAAGCTGTCATTATTCGCTGTTTCACTTTCATATTTAGGTTACAGGGCTATATGGTATAATTTCTACAACATGTAATAGGTCGGGAAACATATAACTAAAGATATGTAAGAGGCAGTCAATGATTGATTTTAATAAACTCGGAAAATACAGAGAAAACAATCGCTTGGAAGCTAAGAAGGCTCTTGGAGGGCTTCCCAAAAGCATCTGGGAAACTTACTCAGCTTTTGCAAATACCTTGGGTGGGATAATACTGCTTGGAGTAGAAGAACATAAAGACAGGTCTCTTCGCCCTGTAGATTTACCAGATAAGGATAGACTGATTAAGGAGTTTTGGGATATTGTTAACAACCCCAACAAGGCGAGCGTCAACATACTATCTAATAGTGATGTGTATCCTCTTGAGGTGGATGGTAAAAGTATAATAGTTATCAACGTGCCGCGTGCCGACAGAGGCTTCAAGCCAGTTTATATTGATGGGAATCCGCTTAACACATACCGAAGAGATGGTGAGGGCGACTACAAGTGTACCAGAGAAGAATATCTTTCAATGGTGCGCGATGCTGCTATAAAAACTCCAGATATGCTACTACTTAAGCATATGGATCTTAGCGTTATTAATTTGGATAGTCTCCGAGGGTACCGCCAGCGTATGAAATACTCTCGACCGGGACATGTATGGGAACAGCTTGATGATGAGACATTTCTGCAAAGGATTGGAGCTGCAGGTATCGATGAGGATGGACAGTTTCATCCGACTGCTGGCGGGCTCCTGATGTTCGGGAATGAATATGATATTACAAGAGAATATAATGAATACTTTCTTGATTATCAGGAACAGTACGACGCAGATAATCGCTGGACAGATAGGATTATTTCCTCTTCAGGAGACTGGAGCGGGAATGTGTATGATTTCTTTTTTCGTACATATAATAAGTTGCAGCAGGATATTAAAACGCCATTTAAGCTGAACGGTATTACACGGGTAGATGACACGCCTGTTCATAAAGCTCTACGTGAGGCGCTTGCAAATTGTCTGGTCAATGCGGACTATTACGGCAGACGAGGTGTGGTCATAGTAAAAAAGCCAAAGATGATTACCTTAGCAAACCCGGGGAATATGCGTGTTGAACTTGACACAGCCGTTGGTGGAGGAGTATCAGATCCCCGTAACAGCACTATATTGAAAATGTTTAATTTCATCGATATTGGTGAACGTGCAGGAAGTGGTATCCCAAACATTTATCGCGTCTGGAAGGAAGAAGGCTGGGCATCTCCGGAATATACAGAGTTTATGAATCCTGACAGAACAGTTCTTTCTCTTCCATTATCACCGAGAAAAAATGTCG
>CACZLA010000086.1 GCA_902781895.1 uncultured Lachnospiraceae bacterium | reverse complement strand
ATGATGATGCAACCGCCAGGAAGAAAGATAAAACGTTCATAAAGTAAAAATAAAATACGATGGATATAAAGAGAGTAAACACTAGCAAAGGACTGGTTATAAGGTATGTGTTTGAAGACGAAGCCGAATATCAGACATATATGGAATACCTGTCTTCTATAGAGAGGTGCTTCGATGAAGAGAATAAAGAGAATATACATAATCTTATAGATCTCTTCAGCCATTATTATGACCCTCATAACCAGTATGAGGAAAACAGACCGGTAGTGACGGTTTTTGAGAATCATATGCTGACAATAGCTGCACAGCTTTGGATAATGATGGATTTGCACCGAATGAAACTTGAACGTGAGAATGAGCTTCTCACGAAGAACCTGAAATTACTTGAAGAAATTTCAAAACAAGAATAGAACGATGAAAATACCATTCAAGTCTACTGAGGTGACGGAACGTCTGGCACAGGTGGCTGCTGAGAACGGCTACAGTGTCTTTATCAACGGCACGGACGATGATAATCTTACTATCATGGCCTATGCCTTTAAGGAGACGACATGCTCGCAAGAGAATCTTGCGCGACTGTTGTCTGATGTCATCGATCATTACCATGTCATGGACTCTCCGGACTTCCTTGATGCATTCAAAGAAGAGGTTGAACCTGATGACCTTGACAGCTTCTCTTTTACATACCCTATAAGAAGGGATGTCATTGTTCATGTTTTCCATACAAAGAATATATTAACAAAACAAATTTCAATGAAATTATGATTTTACATAAGAAAATTGCTTTCTCAGTAGTGAGTCTCGCCTGTGCATTAGTGATGTGGCAGGCAATGAAGAATACCTGCCCGCCAAAGGAACAACACCTACAGGCGGTGACAGGTGTGGTGGAAAAGGCTGTTGACAGAATCTTTGAGGAACGTATTCAGGTTCCGGAGGAGAGCAGACAACTGGCTGAATATCTCTCAAAGAATATCATACCCCAGGCAGTGGCGAAGCTGACGGCAAACAAGATTGACTTTACCAGTCTTGGCGTGTTCAGCATCGGAACGCTGGAAGGTGAGAATGTTCCCGTGTCTCTTGGTGTGTTCGGACAGGTCTTCACCATCGGGGAAGATCGTACTTACGAATATCTTAACAATATGATTGATGAGAACGAGATAAATAAAATTTTACAGAACTTAAATACCGAAGAAGATGGAAAAGAGCAAGCTACAACAGATGAGGGCGAGTGAGATACACCGTATCATCGCCGCAGTGATGGAGATCATGGAAAAGGCTAAGTTCGAACCGAAGGTTAATGCAGAGCTTCAGGAGGTGAAAGATACTGATCACTGGAAGATGATGTTCGCCAAGCAGAACACCTCGCTCGATGAACTGACCAGTATCAAGAACGAGCTGGGGAAGAATTTCGGCATCACCATCCGTCCGAAGGATAAGGAGAATGTGTTTATCAGTGTCGAGGCACCTGTGCAGGATTTTATCTCTCTCTTACAGCGAAAATTGGGAAACGGTATTCAGCAGACTATCTTTGATGAAAATAAAGAAGAATAGAGATGAAAATAATACGTGAAAATATTATCAACAAGATCTTCCGTTCAAAGCAGGTAACGCTTCAAAGGAAGGAGTACAGACAGGTCAGTCAGAGTGTCGGGGATGCAGAGGATTTTTTAAATGCAGTAAGAAAATGTGATAACCTGATAAGGATGCTCAACCTGCATAAGCTGATATGGCAGAACGGGTTCCATGATAAGGCCATCGCACCGGATAAGTATGGGGTGTTCCGTACAGAGAATATCACCACCATGAAGCCTGATGAGGTGTTCCTTGGAAATATCTACGGCCTCTGGACTTTCCCAATCCCCGACTGGGAAAATCAGAGAAACGCCCTGTTCGGAGCGAACGGCTTCGGTATCAATCCTGGTACAACAGTCTATTCGGTTGTCCTGGATCAGTACAGGAATCTCCTGATAAAAGGTCTTAACAACGTCATCCAGCAAAAGAAAGAGTGGATGGAGGAATATAAGAAGAAATCATAACTTATCCAATAGGTAGTTTTCATCCCCATCGCAGCTTTTCATGCTGCCTTGGGGGTGTTTTTTCTTTGTTTTAATGCTTAAAACATATAAAACAGCGTTT
>CACZLA010000085.1 GCA_902781895.1 uncultured Lachnospiraceae bacterium | reverse complement strand
GTCTTATATAACATTGTAATCAGTATTGCAGCAAAACGAATATATCCCGATGTTTTTAAGGCCAGAAAAGATGTTCTGTTCAATAAGAAGGAAATATTTAAGCGGATCCGTGCAACTTTTCTATATAAGCTCGGTTCTGTCTTAATTAACAGCACCGACAATATCCTTATTTCTGCTTTAGTCGGTATATCTTTTGTCGGCCTGTATTCAAATTATTATTCAGTTATTTCTACTTTTACCGGTTTGATTGCGATCATTAATGCGTCATTGATTACAGGTATAGGGAATATGGCTGTAAAAGAGAGTAATGACAGTCAGAAATCGCTTTTTAATATGATGATCCTGATCTATCACCTCATTGCTGCTTTGGGTTTAATAGGCTTTTCGCTCTTGTTTAATAATCTGATCACTCTATGGCTTGGGGCTGAATATCTGCTTGATAATTCAACAGTTTTTATAATTGCCTTTAATTTTTATCTGTCTTATGCGATAGCTCCTATATGGATATTCAGAGAAGCAAATGGTCTTTTTGATGAAGTGAAATACGTTCTTTTGATCCGTGCCGCAATTAATATTGTTTTATCCGTTATTCTCGGAAATATATTGGGTGTTTTCGGTATTCTTTTGGCAACAACTATCAGTCTTATTCTTACTAATCTCTGGTATGAACCGAGAGTTCTGTCAAAAAAGGCATTGCATGGAATTACAAAAAGTTATTGGAGAAAACAGCTTAGGTTTTTCTTGCTTACAGTTATTTGTTTTATGATGTGTTTCTTTATAATGTCATTCTTGGGATCAGGTTGGATATATTTGATAATTAAAGGCTTGGTTGTCTGCTCGATTACAATATTTGTTTTCTATATAACTAACTTCAAAACACCTGAATATATTAAGTTAAAACAATATTTTGTGAAGAAACACTAAAATTTGTTTTATACTAATGTAGAGGTGAATATCTGTGGCAGATCAGTATGACATTATCATTATCGGTGCAGGTGTTACGGGTTGTGCCATAGCCCGTGAGCTTTCCAGGTTTGACTGCAAGGTCCTTGTGCTTGAGAAAGATGAGGATGTCTGCTGTGGCACTTCTAAAGCCAACAGCGGCATTGTTCATGCAGGATATGATGCCAAGCCTGGTTCTCTTAAAGCAAAGATGAATGTCAGAGGCAATGAGATGATGAGATCTCTTGTCAGTGAACTTGATATACCGTTTAAGCAGATAGGATCGCTTGTAGTTTGTACTGATGAATCTCTTCGTGGAGGAATCGAAGAACTTTATAATCGCGGCATTGCAAATGGTGTCTCCGGGCTTAAGATCCTGGAAGCTTCTGAGGTCCGCGAACTGGAACCTAATATATCTGATGATGTAGTTTGTGCTTTGTATGCTTCAACAGCAGGGATCATATGTCCTTTCAGACTTAATATCGCTCTTGCTGAATGCGCAAATCAGAATGGGGTGGAGTTTAAGTTTGATTCTCAGGTTACATGTATTGAAGCAATCGACTCCGGATTCAAGTTGATTTCTTCCGGTGGAGAATATTGTGCTTCAGTTATCGTAAATGCAGCCGGGTGCCACTCTGATGAGATCCATAATCTTGTATCTTCAGTTAAATATCACATAACGCCCAGACGCGGTGATTATATGCTTCTTGACCGTTCCTGTGATGGACTTGTAAATCATGTAATATTCCCTCAGCCTACTTCGTTAGGCAAAGGTATACTGGTCACTCCGACGGCTCATGGCAATATCCTAATTGGTCCTACTGCGATTGATACGGACAATAAAGATGAGGCACCCGTTACATCGGAAGGTCTTGCCAAGGTAATCGAAGGTTCTGCAAAGAACATTAAAGGCGTACCCGTAAAACAAGTTATTACAGGCTTTTCAGGACTCCGTGCCCATGAAGACGGCGGTGAGTTCATTCTGGAAGAAGCATCTGACTGTCCGGGTTTCTTTGACTGCGTGGGAATCGAATCTCCCGGTCTTACTGCTTGTCCTGCTGTTGGCGAATATATGGCTTCATTGGTTGCTGATAAGCTTTCTCTTTCGCTTAAGAGTACATGGAACGGTATCTGTCATGATGTTAAGAAACCGTTTGAATTATCTGAAAAGGAACGTGCGGAGCTGATCGCTTCTGAACCTGCTTACGGAAAGATAATATGCAGATGCGAGACGATAACTGAAGGTGAGATCATAGATTCGATCAGGCGTCCTTTAGGTGCACGTTCTTTGGATGGCGTAAAACGCCGGACCCGTGCTGGTATGGGAAGATGCCAGGGCGGATTCTGTTCTCCTCGTGTCATGGAGATATTAAGCCGTGAATTAAATGTTCCGCTTGATTCGATA
>CACZLA010000084.1 GCA_902781895.1 uncultured Lachnospiraceae bacterium | reverse complement strand
TTATTAAGTTTCTTTTTATCAGCTCTCTTCATAGAACCTAACCTCCGAAATATCTACATCTTTCTGAGTTTACTGATTGTTTCTCCGTCTGGAACATAGTCTCCATATCTAACTGCATCATATATGGATGTAAGCTCTGCATCCGGCGGAGTCTCCTGTATATCAAGAAGCTTCTTTATATCACCTGTAGTGTCTGACCTTTCAGGCTTAAAGCTATCCTTATATGACTTGACACGCCTTTTATATATCCTTCTAACCTTCATTGCCGGAGAATTCTGACATAGGATCTATAGCATAAACGATATACTGTTTAAGTTCTGAGAACTGATCTTCAATGATCTTTCTTGCTTCTGCAACATTTTCCTTACTTCTGAGAGTAATTGTCAATGTATAGCTCATTTCATCACATATAGATGGCTGCAAACCTATAAAATTATTATCAACACCTGTCAAGCAGCTTTTTGTATCTGTAAGAAGGATATTTTCTATAGCTGTGATACCTGTAACAGCAGTAAATCCCTGTAAAAATCCATTCTTATCGGTATTGAATGTACTGAGGAAATCCTTCATATCCGCGCCTGTTCGTTTAAGATTCATACCGATATTGTTCCAGCCGCTGAGTCCGATAAAGATAAGTTTATCTTCACCGACAAATTCACAGTACTTCTCCGCCAACAGATTTGATGCAGAATATGCAGACATATTGACCATTCCGAAGTCGCCGGTTACTGATCCGAGGACATACATACGACAGTCGTATTTCTTTCTGATCTGTTCAGCATTTTTAAGTCCGATAAGTTTTACTTCCGCACTGTTGACATAAAGATCCTCTCTATTGTCGGAAAGAATACGGCTTATTGTCATCTCATCTTCTCTCGGTACAGCCTTTGCAGTCAGATTGAATATACAGCCTATCTTCAAACTCGCTTCATCTGCAATTGAATCAAAAGCTGCCTCAAGCTTTTCAATATCAGTAATATCAGCACTTTTGAATATTACATTCTTTATTCCATCGCGTTTAAACGCCTCTTGCGCTTCCTCACTGTTTCTGCGTGAAATAACACCGATACGGCAATTATAATTATCACTCAGATACTTGCACAGAAGTTTACCGATACCGCCTGCGCCGCCGATAAGAACGACAAGTTTATTTTCAATCTCACTTGAAAACTTCTCATAGCTGCAAGTTCCCGAACAAGTCTCATATGCACTAAGATAACGTATCCCTTTCTCATATGTGATCTCTTCATACCTGTCACAAGAGCATATTTCATTTTTAATAGTTGTGAAATCGCACTTATCCATGTAAATTATTTTGAAAGTAAAATTCCTGTTTTCAAGAGCAAGTGTATGCATGACTGCTCCGACAGAACAACTTACAATATCAAAACCATTCTTGCTGATAAGCACAGGGAATGTCACTTTTACAGGCTTATCAGAATCCACATATCCGGCTGCCGAACTTAATATCAGCTTAAAAGCACGTTCTATGGCATTTCTGTCATAACCCGAATATTCTTCGGATCTTTCAGATAAAAATGTAAGATCAACAATATTTTCGCTGTCATTTAAAGGCTTATTATCCAAACCTGATTCACATAAGAATTTTTTAATCAGACTGTCATCATTTCCGCATATGCAGATATCTTCCGGTACATTACCAGTACACATGATCGGCAAAGCCTTTTTCTCACTTCTGAGAGTACCGTTTTCTGTTGTTTCACTTATACTTAAAAGAACAGATTCAAATGCCCCTTCAAGATAAGCCTTTTTCAGTGGATTTCTCTGTTTCTTTCCTATCTCTGTACGCGGGAAATCAGTACTTCTTATGGGTATCACATGATTAAGAGTTACAAAGCATTTTTTCTGTATCTCTCTCTTTACAGTAGCAACCAGAGCTTTAAGTTCATTGATATTTTCAAGCTCAAAGATCTGCTCATCTTTTGGAACAAAAAACAGGATAACAGATTCTCCTTCACTCTCAAGCACAGATATTACAGCCGTATTACCCATATCTACGCCTTCTATGCTGTCAGCAGCATCTTCAATATCCTGAATATAATAATTCAGTCCATTAACGATAATTATATCCTTTTCGCGGCCTGTAAGCGTAATGATATTATCTCTGATAAATCCGAGATCACCGGTAATAAAGTAACCATCCGGAGTAAAAGAAGAGGCATTGGCTTCAGGATTATTATAATATTCACTTAAAAGCGTATCGCCTTTGATCTGTAGATATCCTGTCTCTCCCTCATGGAGTACATTATTGCTGCTGTCAGCAATACGTATTGCAATTCCTCTTCCCGGAGTGCCAATCGGAACATAAATATCATTATCAGATGTATCAGCA
>CACZLA010000083.1 GCA_902781895.1 uncultured Lachnospiraceae bacterium | reverse complement strand
TTCTCTTTTCCTTCTTGCCATAAAAAATCAGCCTCCTGTGATATTAGTTCTATTTTATCACAGTTAGCTGACTTTTTACAGACTTTTTTTCAGAGGCTCGATAAAATCGTCAACGCAGATAAAATCATTATTGAAGGCAATAGAGTTAAATTCACACCAAGCACATCACATGGTACTTCTTACGCAACAAACATTTCTGTAGAATGAACAATAGACTCTTTTTTATGTAACTCTTAAGATATTAAGGCAGTGCCCCTTATGATAAATAAGGGGCACTGCCTATTCATTTCATCTTTATATACGACTTCTGCTCAATCTATTATTTCCCAATAACCTTTATGCGTAGTCCCCACTCTCCTTATTATCTTTTCATCCTTTAATCGCTTAACATAATACTTTACCCTATCACGTTTCCAACCAAGCTGTTCTGCAATCTGCTTTTGAGAATACTCGGGATGCTCCCTTATTACTGCTAAAACCAATTCGGATAACTCAGTTTGGGTAGGAGTTTGGGTAGGAGTTTGGGTAGGAGTTTGGGTAGGAGTTTGGGTAGTCTTCCCTGCAAAGAATGTGATCATAAAGTCCTCATGATGAATAAGATACTCCGGCTGTGGATTTTTTGATGCTTCACACGATTCCTTTATCTTTTCAATTCCACGTCCCCATGATTCAATATATCCTGCACGATAGAATGTACTTGCTATCAATGGATTATAGGGTCTGGATTTGTGGGGCTTCATAAGATTCTCGACTGTCCAGTCCTCTGGGAATACGCAATCATTGGCTATCATTATCTTATCATCATATACCCTGATCTGTATAGGCGTAAGGGTTGCGTAATTCTTATGAGCAATGGCATTCAATACCGCTTCTCTCAAGCCTTCCTTCGGATACGGATATGTCTCTACTCTTGTTATATTATCGTAGGATATAATACCCTTAAGGTATTTCAGGTATATAAGGTCGATAACATTGTCAGCCTGCGAGATTAGCGAGCCATGAACTTCGTCCTGATATACTATGTCGGAATCAGACTTAAAATAACCGATCTTAATAAAAGAACCCGGTATCCACTTTTCAGGCTTATGATGAAACAATAGTATCGCTGCTCTTGTAGGAATATCATTATTAAGAAGATTAAGATTATCGAGAAGCTGCGGATTGTCCACACTTAACGCTTTAGAATCCATACGCTGACTGCGTTCAGCCTGTTCTCTGAATATATCAAAGCTGTCATGTCTGAAGTCTTCAGGCTTTATACCGTCTATCGGAACACTATCCCATGTAATGCCTGTCTTTTTCAATAAGAATTGATTAAGTGCAGGTCCGACTAACTGCTGTTTTGTGCTGCCCGATCTATAGTGATACTCGCCATGATAGCTGACAGGATAAGGATTGGCACTGACAATTATCTCAATATAGTCCTTTCCGCCTTTATTATGCAAATTAACATCTGCTACTATTCCAAGAGCATTTACTATTTTGTTTGGAATATCTTCTAACAGCTTTTTACTCTTTTCTACTCCGACAACCTCGCCGTCATCATTCATACCTATATATATTTTACCGCCCTGTGCGTTTGCAAAGCCACATATCCATTTAAGATATTCATCACGCCATGACTCTTTCCATTCTATATTCTGGCTTTCAGACATTATGCTCGCACTCCTTTAGCTAATTTAATCTATGTAAACCGAATGGCAGTATTACCTTTATTATTGCCACTTATCCACCACAAAATGATTATGATACAATATTATTGTATCATAATCCAGTATTCTTTTCAAGTTAAATTATGTTTATAAATTATTTAACCCATTCCATCCCTCGCAGAACTGCTCATACTCCATATTAAGCGTTATATTTATCTTATATCCTTTGCCTATCTCAATTCGGCTTATGACCTGAGATATTATCATTTTCTTCTGTTCTATGGTAGCCATCCTGAATTCCTCTGCCCAGCCTTTGAACATATCATACATTGGTCGCACCTTTTCCATCGAAGCCTTCTTTTGCTCCATTTCATTGCCTATCTTCTCAAGCTGTTGGTTTATGGCGGTTATTCTCTGCTGAACGGTTGTCATTGCAGCAGATAATTGCTCCGGAGAGTAGAAGCTCTCCCCTATCAATGTGTTTGCAATTTCTTCATTCAGCTTATCATATTGTTTCTGGTACTTTTTCAGTTCAGTTCCCAGCTTGGTCTGTTTCGCCCTGCATTTCTGCATTTCCTTGTTATATTCCTTTCTAAGCTCGGCTTCATCGGGAGCGTCGCTTATTTTTGAGAATATCGATGCAACTACCTCAATGACCGCCTTGTCCACTTTTTCGGCTGAGTAAACCGACTGTCCATCGCAGTCGCATAATTTTCTGCTCCTATGGTAGCATATGTATCTGAGGTAGTGTTTTTCCTTAACTTCTCCTGTCGATTTTAATTTGAGAAA
>CACZLA010000082.1 GCA_902781895.1 uncultured Lachnospiraceae bacterium | reverse complement strand
TTAGGTTCAAAGAACTGAGTAGTTGTTACGAATATCTCACAGAAAACAGGTCCCTCTGTTGCAAGAGTTTCATCTACCGCCTTCTTCATATCATCATTTGTATGAGCTGAGATATATTTCATTCCGAAAGCCGGAATAAGCTTACTGAAATCAGGGAATGACAGATCATTGCTCTCAGGTCCGATACCAACCTTGGTATGATGACCGAAAAGATTGGTCTGTGTCTGTCTGATTGAATGATATCCCTCATTGTTTATCATAAATATTTTGAGCGGAAGTTTATTAGTTATTATCGTCTGAAGTTCCTGAAGATTCATCATGATACTTCCATCACCCTCAAGACAAATAGTATCCTTGTAATCATTCGCTACACAAGCACCTATAGCAGCGGGAAGTCCATATCCCATACTTGCTATAGCATTGTTATTGAAAAATCTTGTACCCTTCTTTATAAACCAGCTCTGATGTCCGGCAACACAGCAGGTACCGTTACTTGTAACGGTAAGTGATCCCTCAGGAAGACTCCTGCTGATATAGTCAAATGAAGCATATGCATTTGCAAAGTCCTCTGACTCATTCCAATGCTTCTCAAGAACTACAGGATATTTCTCCTTCCAGGTCTGACACTGCTTAACCCAGTTTTCCTTTTTGCATACATTTCCGTCAACACTCTTTGAAGCCTGAAGCAACTTCTCCATGAAATCCTTTGCATCAGCATGAACAGGCATCTCTACATGAATAGTATGTTTCTTAAGCTCAGCCTCATCTATATCTACCATTATTACCTCAGCCTCTCTGGCCCAGGTGCTGAAGTTATAGCCTACAACTCTTATAGGAAGTCTGTTACCGATGGCAAGAATAAGGTCGGCATTCTGAACCGCAAAGTTTCCCGGTCTGTCACCCATATTTCCGCCACGTCCGCAGTAAAGCGGATGTTCTGTTTCAATAAGATCCACTGCATCCCAGTATGTACATACGGGAACACCCAGCTTTTCAACCATCTCACGGAATGTATCATATCCGCCTGATAATCTTATTCCGTTTCCGGCATAGATAACAGGTCTTTCGGCATTCTTTATCTTTTCAAGAACCGTATTAACGGTATCCTCTGACACTGCACCGGGAAGAAGTGCATCATCATTTTTCTCATCCTCGGAACCAAAGTATCCCGGATACAGATCATCGGTCTCAATGATCATCCCCTGATAGTTAACAGGGATATCCAGCCATACCGGTCCCGGTCTTCCTGTTGTGGCAAGCTTGAGAGCTTTTTCAAGAGCATATTTTATTGTAAGAGGATCTTCTATCATGGTTGAGTATTTACACATACAGTCAATACTCTTTGTAATATCAAACTCCTGATCACCCACTGCACGAAGAGGTGCACCATCTGTAAACTGTTCATTATATCTTGCTGTGGTATCATATCTGACCTGTCCTGATACAACAAACATCGGAATAGAATCAAGCCATCCGCCAACTACACCGGTTATGGCATTTGTTCCACCGGGGCCTGTTGTAACGCATAAAAGTGCAGGCTTATTATTCAGTCTTGCATATGCCTCCGCGGCAATAGCACTGCCCTGCTCATGATGGTTATAGGTGCTGTGAAGTCCTTCCTTATGTCCGAAGGCATCATTCAGGTGCATTGCACCACCTCCGACAACAGTAAAGCACTCTGTGATTCCATTATTAACAACAAAATCTGCTACGTAATCAGCGAGTCTTATTTTCATGATATATCCCCTTTATTATTTGATAAAAAACCTAAATTTCATTGTAACACAAAAATAAGATTTTTTAAAGAAAATCAAATGTAAGCTGACTGGTCGCCGGCATATCACCCAATATTCCCAGCTCAGCCATCTTTTCTATAACCGTTCCGGATACCTTTGCTCTGTCCTTCAGCTCCTGCTGTGAAAGGAATTTTCCGCTCTTTGCAGCCTCCTCCATCTGTTCGGCAGCCGACTCACCCATCTTGTCCACCGAAAGGAAGCTTGGCATGATCTTTCCGTCGATTATCTGGAATGCCTTCGCCTTCGCTCTGTAAATATCAAGCGGCTCAAATTCAAAGCCTCTTGCATACATTTCCTTAACTATCTTCATGTCCTTGAGAAGTCCCTTCTCAGTCGCTGACATTTTGTTTTTGTCCATTTTCTTATATTCATTCAGCACGCTGTCAAGATGAGCCTCCCCCTGACACATGATCTCATATGAGAAAGCATCGGCTCTTATACTGAAATATGCAGCATAATAAGCCAGCGGATAATATATCTTATAGTACGCCACTCTCCAGGACATCATTACATATGCCACGGCGTGAGCCTTAGGGAACATGTACTTAATCTGCTCGCAGCTCCAGATGTACCAGTCAGGTACGCCCTTCTCCTGCATCTTTGCCTTGAAGTCCGGCCACTCGTGGCAACCGCCGCTGGCAACGATACCCTTACGAACACGCTCCATGATAGTAAA
>CACZLA010000081.1 GCA_902781895.1 uncultured Lachnospiraceae bacterium | reverse complement strand
AAGCAGAAAACGTAATTAGTTTCGGCGACAGATGTATTGACATACAAGCATCTAACGCCGCTGGAATCGAAAGCGTTGCTTGCTTCTGGGGAACAAAGGAGAAGGGTGAGCTCCTTCATTCTGGGTATAGCCATGCCATCATCGCCCCCAAAGAAATACTCACTTTAATCCGATGAGTCTAACCATAGCGGACTAAAACAGAGAAGGAACATAATTCATGATAAGAAAAGGCAAGCCTGGTATTAAGCTGATAAAAACAGCTGAAGGATTTCCTGCCGTAAAAGCATCCGTTGAGACTACTAAAGGCGTAGTCTCCGGGTGTTTTTATGTGGATACCGGAGCAACAACTAGCTTTATTCTAGACTCATTATCTAGCAATAACGGGATAAGGAACAATGTTATAAGCATTGGCAACTTCTGTTCTGAGACGTCAATCGTTAAAATCAAATATGTTATTGACGGGATTCGCAGATCAGGGCATTTCCATAAAATAGGAGAATATGAGCTTGGGACAGTTGGCAATGAAAAGATTTTGGGCATTTTAGGAACCGACTTTCTGATTGCCAATGGTGTCACCATAGACTTTTCGAAAGGACTCATATATTTGAATAACAGGTACAACATCTTTAAGAAGTATCATTATTCTATTCAAGATGGTTGTGAGAGATATAAGCTGCCGCTTATTATCCTCAACGATTCAAGCAAAGAATATATTTGTCTCATTGATTCTGCCTCCGAAACAAACATGATGGTAAAATCGGAGGCAGACATGCCCAATCAGTTATCGGATAAAAAAGCGTTCATTTCCGGACTTACAGCCATAATGGACGGAAAACTGTCAAGAGAGAGAATCATGCTCCATGGAATCTTTGACAAGCGTTTGGGGGATCATATCCTGGAGGAAGAATTCAACGTGATTTCAGGGCAGTCATGTCTCTTGGAGTTGGACGAAGGAAACCTTGCTATTACAGCTGTACTTGGGTGTCATTTTCTCTGGAAGTATAAATGTATCATTGATTTTCGAAAAGGAATCTTCAAAATCTGAGATACTTTGTTAACCATTTCCTATTTCTGTCATAAAGAGATGTAAGAACCAAAAAAACAGAAGGAAATGAAAAAGGAAGTAAAACAAGTTCTGAAGACTTGGAGAACATCTCTCGAACGCTATGAGAAATAAGATGGTTGGAAACTTGACCAAAGTCTTTCTATCCTTGGTGATTATCTGAGGAGCAAGGAGGATTCCAACAGTATTCGCGGCATCGTAAGAAAGGTCAGAGACAAAGCTATTAGCCCTTCCTTTGACAAAGATGAGATGCTTGTGCTACTTAACAGATTGTTCAATCGCTTGGATCCACAAGTTCTGCCACAGGTGTGCATGATGACCAAAAGGGGAGCTAAGCGTATTCAGAAGAAAGGCCAGGACGTCCGCTTCAGGAGTCAGACCAGTCATATATTTGAGGAGAAACTGAGATTCAAGGAAGGAATGCTCCTCAGGAACTTTGACATCGAGACCGAGAGCGCCTCTGATTCAAGAAAGGTACGCTGGATCATCGAGAAAAGGATGTGTCAGGCATACCACCGGTTGAACAAGATGTCTCAAACCAATGAAAAAGGACGTCCTTCAAACAGTGACCGCTATTGGGAGCATAGGGCGACATCCTTCCAGCTATATAACATCGGCCAAGTGGAGAACGTAGCTGGTGTTTCCAGAGGAGATTCTACTCATTGGAAGAGAATGCTGGATCTGCAGACCGGAAAGGTTGTCTTCAAAAAGAAGATGGCATATCCCAGCGAAGAAGCTGCTCTGGAAGCTATTGAAAGATGGAAAATTGAGCACCCATACGATAAGCGTGAATTGCACGCATACCAATGTGCAGTTTGCCACAAATGGCATATAGGTCATGAAAGTTCAAGGGTGTTAGAGCCTGAGACGGAGAATTTCGATGTCGCTTGTTAATCTAAATACCTTAAAAAATGTTCGAGCATATATTAGTCATAGTATTGATTACCTCTGTCATAACTACCTTAAAGTTATATATGCAGAAAAGGGACTCAAACATTCTTCCAGTCAAGAGTTGCCATGGTGAAGAAACTGCTCACCATGACAACTCCCAAACTGAAAGTAGCACTCAAAGTTTTAAGACAAGGTCTCTTGTCTTGAAGACCATTAAAGATATAGGCTGTTCCTATGAGATAGAGGAAAACGATGACAGAATCATAGTCAAGTATCAAGGAGGCACTTTTGCTGTTGATGCAGAGGATGGTTGTCCTTTCATAAACATATGGTATTTATGGTGGGGAGAATATGAACTTTATGATATTGACAACCTGTCACGGTTAAGAAGAATCATCAATGAAGCGAACATCAAGTTTGCTACCACTGCATTATATTCAATCAATGAAACTGGTGGTACACTCGACATACATAGCAAGAGAAATGCTTTATTCATTAAGGAGACACATGATATATCTGGTTATTTTAAGGCATTGCTTGATGAGTTCTTTCGAAACAGGATTTTCAATAATTATACGTCCGTCTG
>CACZLA010000080.1 GCA_902781895.1 uncultured Lachnospiraceae bacterium | reverse complement strand
TTCAAGCTTCAAAAGGTAGGAGGTAAACCTTAATGGCTGGCAGAGGTAAAATACTATCTATTGATTTTTCAGCATTCAGTGATTATGCAGAACGTCTTGATCAGTTAGGAGCAGATCTTCAACAGGTCATAGGTGATGCAATGGATCAAGCTGCTGAAACTGTTCAATGGGATGTAACTGATGCTATGGCAACAGTCAATTTACCTGCTGGAGGAAAATATTCTCAAGGTGAAACAAGGTCTCAAATCATTAAAGATGCTAAAACCGTCTGGCATGGTTCTCAAGGTGAAATAGGATTGGGTTTTGATAAAACAAAGCCAGGAGCTGGAGGATTCCTGATAACAGGAACTCCAAAAATGAGACCAAACTATGCACTAGAAGATATTTTCAGTCGTAAAAAATACCTCAAAACACTAATGAATCAGATATCAGATGAGTTACAAGATGCTATAGAAGAACGTATAGGAGGATAATCATGGAAGATAACTTAATAGCTATATTATCTGGATTCGGTTATCCAGTGTATAGACAAGGTTCTATGTCCAACGATGAGAAGTATCCACCTACATTCTTTACGTTTTGGAACTATGATAGTCCTGATCATTCATATTATGATAACGATGACTATGGAACTGAATGGGATTTTAACATCTACGTTTATTCAAATAACCCAGAGCAGACTTATTCATTACTTGATCAAGCAAGGACAGCACTTAAACAAGCTGGTTGGATATGCCAGGGTAAGGGATTTGATGTACAAAGTGATGAAGAAACCCATACAGGAAGAGGGTTGAATGTTATCAAACTTGAATATTAATAATTTTATGAGCCTAAGAGCCACTAACTTAATTGTTGGTGGCTCTTTTTATTAAAAATAGGAGGTAAAGGCCATGTCACAGATCTTTGAATACAGAGGTGTTGAAGGTTTAGTATATGCTCCAATTCTCACAGATGACAATGAGACTGGAGATAATCACGGATACACCACAGGTACAGTTAAATCATTAGCTGGAGTTGCTGAGATAGGCAAGTCTACAGAGTCTAACAATGAGGCTCACTACTATGACAATCTTCCAGCTGTAGTAATCAGCTCTACAGGTGCTGATGAAATCACTATCAGTGCATCAGCTATTCCGCTTGATGTTCTTGCTGAAATTACTGGTCAGTACTATGACAGTACAACAGGAATGATGGTAGAGAAGGAGCGTACTCCTAGATACTTTGCTATCGGTTATCAGACAAAGACAACATCTGGTGATGTTATGTATGTTTGGAGACTTAAGGGAACATTTAACATTCCTGATCAGAACAGCCAGACAGAAGATGATGGAACAGATGCAAACGGACAAGAGATTACATTCACAGGTATTAGTACAACTCACAAGTTTACTAAGACTTCTTCAGCTGCTAAGGCAATTACTGTTAATACAGGACTTGACCTTATTGCTGACAAGGCTAATTTCTTTACAGCAGTACAGACACCTGACAGCATCACAGCTAAGGCTTAATTTAAGCTGAATTAATTAGAGGTGGGCGGTTAATAGACCACCCACCTCAATTTGTAAGAAGGGAGAAAATACAAATGAATGATTTAAAGATTAATGTTTATGACGATGAAAATAATGTAATTAAGACTTCAGAAGCTAAGCTGGTTGACCTTAAGTTTGGTGTGATCAGAAAGCTCATGAAGCTTCTTAATGTTGACAATATAGATAACACAGTTGAGCTTCTTAAAACTGTATATGGAGCCTGGGAGCAAATAACAAATATCCTTAACAACTGTTTTCCAGATATGACAGATGATGACTGGGATAATGTTAAAGCATCTGAATTGTTACCTGTATTTGTAATGATTCTAAAGTATTCATTTACTCAAATGCTTACTATCCCAACAGATAAGGAAAAAAACTAGATGAGGGTGTAGATGATACACCCTTATTTGAAACTTTATTCACTCTTAGTTATCAGCTCTGTAAAGAGTTCCCGGCTATGACACCTTATGAGGTGGATGAGAATAACGAGGCGGCAGCATACTATGCCGGACGGTGCTATCAGAGTATGCAGGATACTGACAAGGCCAACAAGTACTTTAAGATCATAACTGAAAAATTCGGTGATGGAGAATATGCACAGGAGGCACAGGAGTATCTAAGTGCTAATGGAGCATAGACTATGAAGAGAAAAATCATTAAAGACGGATATGGTCAGATCACGGAGAAGAAATCCCGTTTTCTGGGGCAGATTCACGCAGCCGGATCTCCAGAAGAGGCCCTTGAGAGAGTTACAGAGGTTAAAAAAAAGTATTTTGACGCAAAACATCACTGTTATGCATATCTTTGCGGAGATGATGCCGACATAAAAAAATATAGTGATGACGGTGAACCGTCGGGTACTGCAGGAATGCCGCTTCTAAATATTCTTGAATCTGAAGGGCTGACTGATTGTGTTGTCATTGTTACCAGATATTTCGGAGGCGTTCTTCTTGGTACGGGAGGACTTGTGAGAGCTTACAGAGCCGCAGGGGAAGAAGCACTGAAGGATGCCGTGCTTGCAGACATTACAAAGGGGCTGGAGGTGTTTATAAAGGCTGACTACAGTGATGAATCCCGTCTCAGAAGGATATTTGAGAATATGAATTCCGAAGGAAGTAACATCATTATAGAAAGAACGGATTATTCCGAAACCTGCGACATGACTGTCAGCATTGAAAGGGACGCTTTCCCAAGATTAAATGAAACTCTTACAAATACTTTTGCAGGAAAAATAGTTCCTGAGATAAAGGGTGAAAAGATGATCATAGTAAATGCCGGTTAATGGTGTATGGGAAAAGTACAGGGAGGTGTGGCTATTGGGTAAGATAGATGACGATGCATACAACAACCACAATCAGGATATAGCAAGAAGACTTAT
>CACZLA010000079.1 GCA_902781895.1 uncultured Lachnospiraceae bacterium | reverse complement strand
TCCTTGAAGGGCGACAGCCCGTCGGCGGATTTTTGCCTTGCCACCGACAAAATTATGCCTGAAAATCCGTACATTCACCCTATGTGGACAGGTTCTTATATGTGAAAGAATTGTTATGTAAACGGTCAGTTTATGCTTTTAGATGTATCGATCCTCTGAATCTCCATTGCATCCATAGGAGTAACACCATCGCCTGTATTGTAAATATCAGCATTAAACAATCCTGTATTTGAGATCTGATACTTATCAGCGTTAACATTGTTCTGGAGGATAAGCAATGAATCTGCAAGACTGGTTTCGCCGTCGCAGTTGGAGTCACCTGAACGCTCAATATCCATGCTTGCAAGAATAGTAGCATTCTGTTCGTAATTCTCACCTTCCAGGAGTTTCTCTATAGTATGATTATCAACGACCTTATCACGATTCAGCATGATGTAAGCGATAGCAACCGAGTAATCATACATATCTCCGCAGATACCGTTATTGTTCATATCAAATTCGGTAGTGATCCTATCCCACTCATCGATGGTAAGCTGAGTATTATCGCTTCCCGGATATTCAGTCTGTTCAAGGAAACTGTAGAAGGAATTATATCCGTCGTAGTCATAGTCATTAAGTATACCGTCACCGTTTATATCAGGTTCGGGAGCATTACCATTTTCAACTGCATCACAATAGTAATCGAATGCAGCAGCAAAATCTTTAGAATTGAATATCCATGGATTGTGCTTCTTCTCTCCCACACTGAACCATTCGCAGTATTCTTTGAGCTCCTCTATGAATTCTTCACTGTAAGGTGCGCCGCTTATGATACCATCGTAGTAAGAAGCGTCCAAATATTCAGGAAGGAATTCTTTGCCCCTGAGACAACCATTCAGCAGCACTTTCATACTTATGAAGTTGCTGGTTGTGACAGTCTGTGAATTCTTATGACCCTTGTCGCCGAATGGACAATATGCGTATTCTTTCCATGCGTACCTGAAAAAGAATTCCCTGCACATATTGAACTGTTCCTCAGTAAGACCAAGCTCCTCATCAAATGGAATGTCTTCTCTGCCTGTGATCTTCAGTCCGTTGAATTCAAAATAATAGAACTTTAAGTTTTTAGCATACCGTTCGAAGATATGGTAGATGTATACATCAGCTATAGTGAACACTCCATCACCGTCGAGATCGAGATCGATGTTTTCATCAGTTTCAATATCTTCTAATAACGAATCGCTGTTCGGAGCATAGTTTATCTTGGTCAGCAGATAATCAGCAAAATGCGATGCGATCGGATCGATGGTAAGATGCTTGGGTATATTGTCCACATCAAATACCTGCGGAGCAATGTTGTCAATATAATAAGAAGGGTCGATGTACTCTTTTTTCATATCGTTTGTTCTTACGAAATAATCCATAAGAAGATCCGAAACATCGTACCGTTCAACCGGCGGAGTATAGACAGCCAGAAGATCCCTTTGGAATTTAGCTGCACCGCTCTGACACTGACTGTTCGGGTTTATATCTCTGTAGTTATAGTATGCGAAAAGTGCATAGCAGTCAACTATATCGAAAACACCATCTTCGTTAATATCCTTGTCGAATGAAGGAGAATCAAAAACATTGAGAGCTTCAATATGATACTCATAAGTGTTATAGTAATCTTCGTTATAGCCAAAAGTTTTCATTCCGTGGAAGTATTCTTCATTAACGGCGTGTGCATCTGATACCGGAGCTGCGCCGATAGAAATAGCTGCAAGAAAAGCGGTTACTTTTTTCATAATAAAACTCCTCTCGTATTCTTCGGGAGATAATGGAACGGCAGTTGTCGTAACAATATCTGTACCATTTGGATAATTTTCTGAAGGTATCTGTGTAACGGCAGATCCTTTGGCATTTTCAGGTGTATCCGCCGGACTGTCATATCCGGACTGAGCCGATACTGTTCCTGCGTTGGATGCCGTAGTTTTTTCCGCCTGTTTTACAGAACCCGCTGATGAAACAGCAGTAGTTATGCTTTCATCCTTTAGATCTTTACTTTTTTCTGTGCGTGACGCAGTGGTAGCTGCCGGGGCAGTTCCTGTTGAAGCTGAAATTGAATCATCTGAAGTCGGAACAGGCAGAGTGGTATCGGTAACTGTATAGTTTTCTCCGATCATATCATTTTTTAAACCGTTACTGATATTATAGCCTATACCTACTGCGAAAACACAGCAAGCAGCTGCCGCAATTACTTTGCCATAAAATGGTACAACTCGTATTCTGGGTTCTTCAATGCTATTGAAGAATTCTTCTTTTCTTTTTGCTTTTGGTTCTTTGAAGCTTTCAGCGATAGATTTTCTGAAGTTGCGGTTCATGTTCTGCCTCCTCTCCTACAATATTCTTTTTCAGCAAGTCAAGGATCTTCCTTATGCGCCTCGCCATTGTTGCGCGTGATACTCCATAAAGGCTGCATAGCACCTTCATAGGGACCTCATTCACATACCTTAAAAGAATGATCTCACAATCCTCTGAAGGAAGGTTTTTCATTGCAGATGCAAGCATGGTATTTGTGAGTATCTCTTCTTCCTGATCTCTGCTGTCGGGTATATCATCCGTCAGTTCGGCCGTTTGCTTTCCGCGGAAATAGTCTGTACAAAGATTGCCGGCTATAGTGTACAGAAGACGGAGATCAATACCTCTGATGCGGTAATGAGGTCTTTCAAGGAATCGAAGGAAGGTCTCTTGTGTCAGATCTTCAGCAACATCGGCATTATGTACCCTGTAAAAGCAAAATCTCAGTATTTTATCGTATTGTTCTTTTAATTTATCTGCCACGTTATTCCCTCCTTCACTATGTTTAACGGACAGGAACAGAAAATGTCTCAGGCGTAATTGTAAACATTTTATGAACAAGCCGTACTCTATTGCTCCCCCAATTAAACTTTGCCAGAAAGGCGAAGTCAGAAAGGAAATATATCAAGGAAGGAAAACGCAGGAATGCTTTCGCATTTCAAGTTTT
>CACZLA010000078.1 GCA_902781895.1 uncultured Lachnospiraceae bacterium | reverse complement strand
TCACTGTGCCGCTACTCCGTCGGGAAATCCCTTCGGCATACTTTAAGTGTTATATATGCGCTTGTGGCGCTTGGGAACAAACACCTTGTATATTTTACGCACCACAGGTTCTTGGTTTGTTAGATTCGTGGTACAACCCTATATATACAGTTTTCAAGGTTCCGATAGACTTATTCTATCACGAACAACTGTTCGTGTAAAGGCGATTCATCCCACAACCGACTTCATCAGAAGGGGTTTTCTCGCTGAATTTTATAATTGGCATAGCAAAAGACCACGGCTGGCAACCGTGGTCTTCTTTATGCTATCTGTAAAAAAGGAGTGCTGCTCAAGCAGCTAAACAAATCACTTAACTTGATATTATGATAGCATATACATGTGCTTTTTGTCAACTTTAAAATGCTTATTTTTAAAAATATCTATTCTTTCTTTTCATCATTAAATATCACTTCTGAGCAGAAAATATCTGCGCTTACGCTGGTTTTATTCCTTAAATCTCACACTTGATAAAATATATAATATAATATATTATACTTAAATGTATAGTAAAGGAGAGACAACAATGCTTAAAAGGATCCTGGCAGGAGCCATGGCTGTTGTTATGCTTGCGGGAGCATATCCCATAAGGACACAGGCTGCAACACAGACAAATACAAAAGTCATTCAGTTAAAGGCTTCAGTAATAAATGTAGTATTCCTCCTAAAGGAAGTTTTTGAGGATAGATATTCCATCGCAGAGGAGGAGATCAAGGAGCTTATCAGAGAGAAGGGATATGATTATTCTCTTTCGATGGACTCGTTTTATGATCAGCCAAGTCCGTTTAAGGATGCAGATTACATAAGGTATCTCTCAGCTTATATGAGCTGTAAGAAATACGCCCAGGAAAACTCTATGTCCGTGCCGCAGCTTCGCGAGATTCCCTTCCTTTCATACGAGGTCACGGAGCAGAATGTCAAGGAATACGTTCCGACGAAGATTCCCCATTTTAGTCAGTCGGATCGTATCCTTGATGAGTTTATCCGTAACGGGGACGAATACATCATGTCCCCAACGGAAGTAGATGTCTATGAGCAGCAAATGAACGGACATTATAAAGCGACGGGCGAAAAGCAACTTGTTGAACCGGAAGAAAAAGATGTTTCTTACATTGATATCAAGCTCTCAGTAATCAGTCCGGAAGATCTGTTTGATGAAATGGGAATTGATAAGGAGCTTGTCGGTGATGACTATGAAAGACGAACAGAGATGATAAGGCGCGTCACCAGCAATCAGTCAATCGCTCAGACGGTATTTATCAACCTTCCATCCATCTCAATAACATCAAATGCTGCAATCATGGAATACGTTCCATATATAGAACAGCTGGAAGGAATCAGGCGGACCATTGTTCAGACGGCACTTTCTCTTATAGGTAAGGTCCCTTATGAGTGGGGAGGAAAAGCATCGCATCCCGGTTATGACACAATCTGGTGGTCCTATAACGAGGAAAATGGACTTCAGCATGGGCTTGACTGTTCTGGATTCGTACAGTGGACATATATGACAAGCGGATTTCCCAAAGAAGTGTATGGACAGATGGCATCAACCAAGGCAATTAAATCAAGCAGCTTGAGACCAACGACCAGAGATGCATTAAGACCAGGGGATATAGGAGTAACAAACAGGCTCGGAACAAATCATACCGGAATCTATATCGGTGACGGACTCTGGTGCCATTGTTCATCTGATAAGAAGACAGTAACAGTAAGCAAATATAATAATTTCTGTGTTTATTACAGTCCGGCTGAAGACCCTGTAAACATAGATGCAGATGTCGTTCAAAGCTATATGTCAGACGAATATATAAATAATGATAATATATGCAATAATGTTGACACACAAAATCCGATATATTATACTTTAAAATATAGTTACGAGGATGAAGAACTTCTTGCCAAATTCATAAGTTTAAAGGCAAAGGGAGAAGGAATGAACTGCTGGGCTGCAGTGGGAGAGGTTATGAAAAACAGAGTCGCCTCAGACATGTTCCCAGAGACTTTAAGCGAAGCAATTTATCAGAATGCTGGCAAAGAAGAACTTTCAGCAGTAGAGCCACCTGAAGACATATTAAACGTAGCTCACATGGTTCTTTCAGGACAGCTTAAGGTTCTGGACAATCCAAGAGCAGTATTCTTCTTTGATACAAGAGATCTTGATAACGAAGAAGATGAAGATAACGAACCTGAATGGGACAGTTATCCATGGTTCACAACAATAAACAACTACGTTTTCTATTCACTTTAAAGGGAAGCGCGAAAAAGGAGAAAAACAAATGGCTAAATTGAATTTACAGGCAGATTCAGTTGAACAGCTCACTAAGGGAATCAATCCTCCAAAGAAAGTAAAGGTTGAAGCTGTTGTAATGGATGCTGCCGAAATGACAGGAGAAAAATCTTCTGAGGAGAATGGTGCGGTGACTACTGAAACACCAGCCAAGAGGAGGCCCGGAAGACCCAAGAAGAGAAAAATTGATTTGATGCCGGAAGCTGATGCCATCAGACTCCACGTACAGAGAAACACTCACTCAGTACAGAAGGCTTCAGACCTTGCAAAAAAGGAAATATATTCTTCAGAGCATGTCTTCGTAGAAGATGGAGATGAAGCTTTTGTAGAAACTGATTCCACACATAGAAAAGAAGAGTGGTTAGAGTTGGTAGCTTCTTCAAAGGAAGACAGGATCCTTAAGGGAACGATCACATCGATCACTGAGATCTCATCAACAATGGATCCGGATGATCCTGATTATATTCCGGACTTCATGGCTAAGGTCAGATTCAAAACCGGTCAGTTCACAGTTAACATCCCTTCATACGTGCTTTATCACTATCATTACGAGCGAATGAACAAAGCTATGGCAATGGACATTCAGAAAAACATGATGAGAAGGCTCGGAGCTGAGATTGATTTTGTTGTAAGGTACTGCGATGAGGCAACAGGAACTGTTTACGGCGATAGACTTTCAGCTCTTTCCATGAGAGGAGTAAGAAACTACACCTCTATCAATGGAAGAAAGCCAAACATCATTCCTGGAAT
>CACZLA010000077.1 GCA_902781895.1 uncultured Lachnospiraceae bacterium | reverse complement strand
GAGTGTATATCTCCTGGAGAATCAGACAGTCCTTGATAATGTGCTTACCGGAGCGTTAATAGTTCAGAAGAATTCTCCTGAACTTGTTCAGAAAGCCAAGAACCTGCTTAAGAAGGTAGGGCTATCAGAAGAAGACTGGAAGAAATATCCAAACCAGTTATCAGGAGGTGAAGCACAGAGAGTTGGAATCGTAAGAGCAATAATAAATGATCCGAAGATACTCTTTGCAGATGAGCCAACAGGACAGCTTAACTCAGCGTCATCAAGAGATGTACTGGATATTTTCTCAGAAATACATAAGAATGGACAGTCCATTGTCATGGTTACTCATGACCTTAAGACAGCTCTCAGAGGTACAAGAGTTCTCTACCTCCGGGACGGAGGAGTTGTAGGCGATTACGAAATGCCAGCCTATGGCGAAGATGATGTTAAAGAAAGAAGAGCTAAGCTTTCAGAGTTTTTGGAAACTATGGGATGGTAGACCGCGTTAAGTTAGAAAGGCAAAAAAAATGAAAATACTAAGATTATCTTTATTTAATATAAAAAAGCACAAGAAGGAATCCTTCGTCATTATCTTCCTTATTATGATCAGTATGGCCCTTCTTGGAATTGGTATCATCAACATAGAAAAAGCTGACAGGATGTTTGATGAAATGTTCGAGAAGACAGGAAGCTACGAATATTTGATTATGTTTCCTGGAAATAGCTATAAGAATGAGTATGGCAAAATAGTCGAGGATGACGAACGTGTTACTGAGACCTTCGTCTTTAACTCACTTCAGTTTGATACTTCAACATCAGTTTCCTATAGGAAGGATGATGGTTCTACAGCACAGTTTCAGGCTCTGTTTGTAAATGAAGGTGATGAAAGTAAACTGGAACAATTTGAGAAGAAAACATCTCTTTCAGACGAAAAGCTTGAAAGCTTTGAACATCCTATATGGGTGCCGTATTATCTGAAATATGATTTGGATTTTTCTGAAGGCGATGAACTGATGCTGGTAATCGGTGGTACGGATTATCCATTTCAGATAGCCGGATTTTATGAGTCAGGTCTTGTAGCGGGTAATAGTAATGGAATCAAATGCATCCTTACTGAGGAAGACTATGACATGATGAGCGCGGTAGTTCCGGAACATAAGATGATTGCTTTCAATACAAAAGATGGAACTATTAATAGCTACGATGAAAAAGAAAAACTTATTAATGACTTCCAGAAGAAATTTGAAGATGTATCCGGGGAATCTTTATTCTTATTTTGTTACGATTACTATACTGAAAAACTCGCGTCAACATCTGTTATAGATATAATAATGGCGATAATAGCATTTGTATCTTTGGTTACTGCTGTTTCGTGTATCTTTATGATAAGGCATAAAATCACAAATGACATTGAAGATCAGATGGAATCGATTGGTGTCCTTGAAGCCTTGGGATATAGATCAAGAGAGATATCGGGAGCATACATTTATGAATATCTGTTGCTTGGTATGATAGGTGTGATAATAGGAGGAGTGTTGATACTGTCGACCGATCCGCTTATGACAAGACTATTGCAGGTATTTACAGGTCATAAATATGTTGTATCAGGAAAGGGTTATCTTCTTCTTGTTCCGGCGGTATTACTTATATTTTTAATTCTCATAACCGCTATTTTTAAAGCTCGGAAAATTAAGAAGTATCCACCGGTTGTGGCTTTTAGAAAAGGAATCAGAACCCATCATTTCGGAAGAAATGTATTTCCGCTTGATAAAACAAAGTCAGATATCAATAGTAGACTTGGATTAAAGGGGCTATTTGCAAATGCCAGACAAAATGTTGGACTCTTTATATGCATTCTAGCAGCTTCCCTTGTGGTTACGTTTTGCGTCTATCTTGCTGATATTTTTAGAGATAGAGGTGCGGTGTTCCTTAATATAGCCGGTGTCGAAAAGGCACTTATGGTTGGATTTGATAAGGGGACTGATTTTGATTCGGTAATGCAGGAAATCTCCACTAGAGAAGATGTGAGAAAGTGTGTGCTTCTTAGAATCAATATGGGATTCAGCATAAATGGAAATGATAATGATACATTTCAATCCTTTGCCTACGAGGACTATGATGAGCTGGAAAATCTCTATATTTCTGAGGGTAGATTCCCGATTCATGAAAATGAAATTATGATAGGAACCGGTATGGCGGAGAAATATAATCTAAGTGTTGGAGACAGTGTTCTTTTAAAGTATAACAATATAGAAAAAAGCTTTATCATATCAGGCACGACGAATGTATTTGTTAACGGTGGAATGGATGGATATCTTACCTTAGATGGTTTTGAACAGTTTATGGCCCCTACAGAGTGTTTAAATTATCTTTTTGTATATGCTGCGGATGGTGTTAGCGAGGCAGAGCTTAAGGACAGATTGACAGAAGAATATGGAAGTGTAGAAGACACAGTTGGAAAGTCTCAGGATGAAGGCTCTCGCGAGGAAAGAATTAAAGCAAAGGCTGATGAACAGATGGCTTTGCTTAAATCTAAATATGGAGTAAGTAATGTGAGCTATGCCATAAAGGTTGGCGATAAGATCATAACCGGAGATAGTGGAAAATTTAAGCTTACAGAGATTTCTTCATTTAGTGAAACGATGGATACACAAATGGGTGGTCTAAGTGTTATATCTCAGATTTTTTCTATAATATTGATGATCATAATTGTTGGCGTAATATCTATCATTATGAACTTCCTTATTGAATCCATTATCAAAAAGGAAAGACAGGCCATGGGTATAGAGAAGGCTTGTGGATATACTTCAAAGGATATAAGGAAGCAGATAGTGGTGAGGATGATGCCGGTGGCAGTACCAGCTATCATAGCCGGTACAATTCTGGCACTTCCGGTTGTGATGTTATTTTTAAAGATGGCCTTTGGAACGGTCTTTGATATCAGACTCTTCTGGGTACCAATTGCAATAGTTTTGATATCACTTTATGTATATATGTCAACATATATATCAGCCGGAAAGGTTAAGAAAATTTCGGTTACGGAGCTGATGACGGAGTAATGATTAACCGAGGCCCAAAACGGTCTCGAGAATATATTATAGATATATGCTGTGTATTGAAAAGGATATGAATATGAAGATTAAAAATATAAGAATAATTTCATTAGGATTAAGCGCATTAATGCTTGCAGGCATCAGCTCAGTAACTGGAGTTGGGGGCGTGAGTGGAAGTGCTGTGGTTGCTTCGGGGATGCGCCAGTGACAGACTATATAGATGACTTCAAGATGGCGGATGAACGTTACAAGGATATCACTGTCAGGATGCTGATGAATCATACATCTGGAATATTTGGTTCATCTCTTAAAAACTCTGACCTTTATGGCGATAATTCTTCCGTTTCCACGGAAAACACTCTTAAGAATCTGGAGAATCAGAGACTTAAGGCGGATCCGGGTGAATATGCGGCTTATTGTAATGATGGATTTACACTCCTTGAATTATTAGTGGAGAGAGTCTCCGGTATGAGCTATACAGACTATGTGGAGAAAAACATAGTAGGAAAGATCGGAGCTGAAAATATATATACTGCAAAAAATGTATTTGGAAATCCGGCTCTTGCAGATATATTCCCAGATAGTAATAACAGATATGAAACGGAATACTGTATGGATCTTGGTTCTGGAGGAATTTACTCAACTGCGTTAGATACCTGCGAATTCGGAAGTGCGTTCTTTAAAGGCGATAACAGACTTCTTTCTGAAGATAGTAAGAATGAGATGGCAACCCTTTGGAGTAGTACAATGGATGCTTCTGGCAATTTAAAATATGATCCGGACTATATGGACCAAAACGGTCTGGGTTGGGATATGGTAGATATTCCTATGTATGAAGAAGCGGGTGTGAAAGCTCTCTATAAAGGTGGCGACAACTCAGATTATCATGCGGGGCTTTTGGTACTGCCGGACGAAGAAGTGAGTGTATGTGTTACTACTTCGGGAGGAAGCAGCGGATATAACATGGCTATGGCAGAAGCACTTGCCAATATAGCCCTTGAGGAGCAAGGTATCGAAGTAGAGGAGACTAACGCACCAGAGGTAGAACTAAAGGAAACAGTTCCTGATTCTTATAAGAAGTATGAAGGTTATTATTCGCTGGATGGAACTCCTGCTGAGATTACATTTCCTGATATGAAGTATGCTCTTGTCAAGATGCTCGGGGCAGGTACATCTGATGAATATTATATGTATACGGATAATGGATTTGTAAGGGTGACAGGAGATATAGAAGCTGGAGAATTTAGGGTTGATCCTGACTACTTCTGTATTAATTTTGTAGAGACAGAGGGACATGTATATATTACTGAGGAAAGTGTTTCAAAACAGAGTGGCCTTGTAAATGGATGTAATAGAACATATTCAGGAGAAAAACTGGAGCCTAATCCTGTATCTGAAGAAGCTATAAAGGCATGGCAGGAAAGAGATGGCATGAAGTATGCAGTCGTATCTGAAAAGTACTCTTCAGTGGTTTATCAAAATCCGTTTACTGAGATTAGGGTACTGGAAGATAGCGGTTATGTTGTCGATTTAGGTATGGCGTCCAGAATATTAAAAATAGTTGATGAGAATCATCTGGAGGCATTTACAACTATTCCAAGTTCAGGAAATAGAGATATCTTTGATATTTATATTGATGATACCGGAGTGGCTCATTCATCAACTGATCTGGCGGTTGTGCCTGTTACAGATAATGAGAGCTTCACAGCTGATGTTAAGGAAGTGAGCCTCACAACAGAAAAGGCTGTATGGTTTAATATAGATGACTCTATGGCGAACAAAAACATCAGTCTGGAACGGCCTGATAACAGCGCAGTCTATGTATATGATAAGTTCGGTCAGGTTAAGTACTGTACGCATATGATAGAATATGGTAACGTCATTCATCTGCCAAAGGATGGTTACATCATGTTTGTAGGTGAGACAGGGGATACAATAAACATTTCTGAATAAGCT
>CACZLA010000076.1 GCA_902781895.1 uncultured Lachnospiraceae bacterium | reverse complement strand
TTCCTGTATTTCCTCTCTGCTCCTTGGGACAGCGCAAAAGTCAAGTATTACTTGTTCTCTATCAGATTCACTGATTACGGGTTCTTGAGTGACATCTTGAACGTTATCTTGGTTGGTAACTTGGTTGGCACCATCCAAGTTTCGCGAAGATTCCTATAAAAAGCGACAACAAAATCATCCTTCTCTGTTCGGAACTATACCTTGCAGCCTGCTTCATCACAAAGATCCCTAATACGCTTCAGACCTGTTGCAAATGTCTCCATATCTTTTGAATAATACAACACTCCAGTAATTCTTCTATGCTAATTAGACTAAAGATGCAAAGAAAAAGAAAAATGCTGATAAAGGAAGAATCTTTCCTCTGACTAAGGATCTTGAAGTAATTTTTTCAGCAAATATCAGAGACAAAGAAAGACTGGGAATCATATCTGAATATGTTTTCTGTGATTTGGAAGGAAAATGGATTCCTAAAGGCATGTCAGAGACTGACCGGGCGAAGTTACTGGGTCATACAGTTGAAACCAACCTAAAGTATTACAGCAAGCCTGATAAGGACTATGTAACAAAGGCCAGAGCATTGCTTTCTGAGTAATGCTCAGAGGCTTAGACCATGGTGATTTCTATGAAAATTATAGTTAGTCACCACCAGTAATCAGTTAAAAAAATGTAAATTTACAAAAAAAGAAAGCCATAAATCAAGTAAATTCAAGGCTTTCTCTTAAAAAATTACTTAATGCGGGAGATGGGGATTTGACGTTAAGAAAAAGGTCCGGTGGACCTTTTTTAGTCAAATCGGTCGCAATCTGCGATTGCGACCTGACCGACGCCTTGCTTCGCAAGGCGGAGACCTTGAACCCATGGGTTCAAGTGGCTCCGGCTTGCAAAAACAAAAGCAGGTACATATCGTACCTGCTTTGTTTTTTGTGTGCGGGAGATGGGACTTGAACCCACACGTCGTTGCCAACACTAGATCCTTAGTCTAGCCTGTCTGCCAATTCCAGCACTCCCGCTTATCATTCGCACTGTTTCACAGCACGAATGGTATAATATCATTTTTATACGTCGTTGTCAATCATGAATTTTGATTTTTTGACATATTTTTTTAAATTTATGCTATAGCTGCTTTAGCAACCTCAACAAGTTTTGTGAATCCTTCAGGATCGCTTATAGCTATCTCTGAAAGCATCTTACGATTCATATCAACTCCTGCAGTCTTAAGACCGTGCATAAGCTGGCTGTATGAGATATCATTCTGTCTTGCTGCTGCATTGATACGTGCGATCCAGAGCTTACGGAAGTCTCTCTTACGCTCCTTACGTCCTGCAAATGCAGAAGCCTGACCTCTCATTACTGACTGCTTAGCAACTCTATACTGCTTACTTCTTGCGCCGCGGTATCCCTTAGCTGCCTTAAGTACTCTATTATGCTTTTTCTTGGCATTAGCGCCACCTTTAATTCTTGCCATTTCTTTATCCTCCTAATCAAAGATCCATCAATTATTATTCTTCAAATAATTCTGCTACTCAAGCTTAAAGATAAGGAAGAATCTTCTTCATATTCTTCTCATTTGTCTTGTCGGTCATAGTAGCCTTTCTAAGATTTCTCTTTCTCTTAGTAGTCTTCTTTGTAAGGATATGACTCTTATAAGCCTTATTTCTCTTAAGCTTTCCGGTTCCTGTAACCTTGAAACGCTTTGCAGCTGCCCTCTTTGTCTTTAACTTTGGCATAGTTTTTTCCTCCTTATTATATGAACTTCGACATGTGTCGAAATATTTTACTTATTTATTCTTTGCAGCAAGGAACATTGTCATGCTCCTTCCTTCAAACTTCGGCTGTTTATCTACAACAGATACATCAGATAACTGCTCTGCAAAATCATCAAGTATCGGCTTGTTCTGATTTACATAGGCAAGCTCACGACCTCTGAAACGAAGTGTAACCTTGACTCTGTTACCCTTTGAAAGAAATTTTCTTGCTTGATTAACCTTTGTGTTAAGGTCATTGTCATCGATATTCGGAGAAAGGCGCACTTCCTTTATCTCGACTATCTTCTGCTTTTTCTTAGCTTCCTTCTCTTTACGGGATATTTCATAACGGAACTTTCCGTAATCTATGATCTTACATACCGGAGGCTTTGCATTTGGCGATACACGCACAAGATCAAGTCCGGCCTCTTCAGCCATATCTCTTGCCTCACGAATTCCCATAACACCCAGCTGATTACCTTCAGCACCGATAACTCTTACTTCCTTATCCCTGATCTGTTCATTAATTAAGTACTCTATTTTTTTACCCTCCATAGCTGATACATAAAAAATGGATATCTGCAAAACAAACAGATATCCATTAGATTCGAACACATTATCATAAATATACATTTCCCAGGTCTCACCAGAACATTAAAATGCCTTCTAAAACCATAAGACTGTACATTTATTTCTCAGATATTCGACCCGGCCGCCTGTCTGCTGCCCAGGTGAGAGTGGATACTCTGCTTTGTTTTACTGTGACCTTTTGTCACGCACTCGAATATATTACATCATTTCATCACTATATGTCAAGTGTTTTATTTAGCTTAATAAGTACCCAGCACCGTCATCTCATCTGTATTCTCTTTCAGCTCACGAAGTGCTTTGATAACATTTCGATCTGTAAGCTTTCCTTCAAATGTAACATAGAACCAGTACTCCCACTTATGCTTGAGGGATGGTCTGGACTCGATGCTGGTCATGTTCAGCTTATTGGCATCGATAATACCCATTACATCATAAAGGGCACCCACCTTATGCTGGGTTGTGAAACAGATGCTCACATTGACTGACTCACTGAGGAATACCTCTTCTCTGGTGAGTCTTACGAATTTCGTAGCATTATCATCCGAGAAGTTGATATTCTTCTCTATAACCTTGAGGCCGTATATCTCAGCCGCTCTCTCGCTGGCTATGGCTGCCTGTGAACGTATGCCGTCCTCTTTAACGCGTTTTGCGGCTTTTGCAGTATTACTGGTACTTTCAGCCTTGAAGCCATTACTGTCTATATAATCCTTGCACTGCATAAGTCCCTGAGGATGAGAAATGACCTTTGTTATTTCTGTTATGTTTGTTTCCGGAAGCCCCACGAGACAGTGATTAATATCCAGGGTTATCATTGCCACTATCTTTACACCGCCGGTTCTGATGATATCGTAGTTACCGCTCACAAATCCGGCTGAACTGTTTTCTATGGGAATAACACCGTAGTCAGCCTGCTTTTCAGCCACCGCCTTTACTACATCATCAAACTTCTTTACGTTGGTATATTTCACCATTCCGCCGAAATATCTGATAGCCGCTTCCTCTGCATACGCTCCCGGAACACCTGCGTATACCACGGTCTTTCCATTTATCTTCAGTTCTTCAAGCTCAGTGAAATCCTCTGTCTCCACATGGTCGGCAGCTTCATAACCCGAAGCCTTAAGCTCCTCAAACAGAGTTGCCACACTCTTCTTGAAAACAGGATGTATGATGTGAGGAGCTATCTCAGTCATGGGCTCCAGCACAAACTGTCTTTTATGCATTTCCGGATGAGGTATGGTCAAGTCATCGGTATTGATGATCATGTCATCAAACAGGATTATATCTATATCCAGAGTACGCGGTCCCCAGTGAATGATACGCTCTCTTCCCGCGTCA
>CACZLA010000075.1 GCA_902781895.1 uncultured Lachnospiraceae bacterium | reverse complement strand
TTATATATTGTATCTACAGGAACAGCAAATATGATTCTTCCCATCTTTAGGTCTGATACATTATAGTTATCTTCAAGGATCTCCGCATATTCATCACGGTACTTATCTTCATCTATGATCACCATAGTATTTACACATCCGGAACGTTTGAAGCTGTTATCGAAAATCTTATGCATTCCGAAAACATTTGCGATGAAAATTCCCAGCATCAGAGATGTGATCATAGTAAGGAAAGCAACTGCTACCGCTTCCTTCTTATTCTTCTTTAAATTGAAAATTGATAATCGTAGTATGTTCATTTTTTTGCCTTTCTAATCTTGGGTTTGCTTTTGCAAATCTTGGGCTTGTGCCAATCATGCTTCGCATGTTTGCAATCCTTGCTTCGCAAGTCTTGGGCTGCCTTTCTAACTTAACGCCGCCTGCCCATACTGGCACCCTAGTGCCAGCATGGCACTGCGGCTTGTTGGTCGCTTCGCTCCGCAAGATTTGCTTCGCAAATCTTGGGCTACCATCCCATCTTCTCAAGAAACTCAGACAACTCTGCTCTTCGCTCTTTGATATCATCTTCGCCAAATGGCGGCATCTTGTAATCTCCAACTACTCCACCATCTCTGAGGTAGAGAACTCGGGTTCCTCTGAGGGCAGTCTTCAGATCATGCGTTACCATTACGATTGACTGACCATTCTTATGTACTTCCGTAAAGATATCCAGTACATCCTTACTCGACGCTGAATTAAGTGCTCCGGTAGGCTCATCTGCGAAGAGTATCTTCGGATCATTTATTATGGCTCTCACTATTCCGACACGCTGCGCCTCACCACCTGATAACTGACTTGGATACTTCTTCCAATCCTCTTCGGTAAGTCCGACTTTCTTCAGAAGTTCCTTGGCTTTATTAACCAGTTCCGGTGAATTCTTCTGTACTATAAGAGCTCCTGTCAAAATGTTATCCAGCACCGTCTGATTCTCAAGAAGATATACACTCTGAAATACAAATCCGCAGTTACCTCTTCTAAATACTGCCAGCTCATCATTTGAATAATCCTGAATCTCTGTATCTCCAAAGAAAACCTTTCCCATACTCGGCTTATCCATCCCAGACAGTGCATAGAGCAGTGTTGATTTACCCGAACCGGAAGAACCCATAATAACAGTAAAATCTCCTTCTGTTATATCCAGGTCGAGGTTCTTTATAACATGCTGCTGAACACCTCCGTTTGAAAATGATTTACAAAGCTTTTCTGTTTTTAATAGTATTGAAGACATATTTGTTTCCTTTCTCATTAATAATTACCACGGTCGATGACCCTTCTGTAAATTCAAAAATAAAGTCGGATATACTCTCAATCTGATGACAGTATATCCGACCTCAAAATAAACTTCCTTAAAACGATGTTGTATAATTATTAAATTTTTCTAAACTCAGTTTTATTTTATGTGCTTATAATCAGCTGAGTGAAATGATCAGCGTAACAGCCAATCCTTCTCCATCACTTTCCGTCAGCAGATCTCCATTCATTTTATTCATAAGTGTTTTGGAAATATAAAGGCCAAGTCCGTTACCTTCCTTTTCGGTATCCTGCCACTTCTTTCCGCGATAGAACTTATTGGTGATCAGATCCAGTTCATCTGTCGGAACTCCGGGTCCGTAATCTCTTATCTGCATTTCAAGATATCCTTCAGATAATCTATATGATATATCTATCCGGGTATTCGCATATTTATATGAATTCGAGATAACATTTCCGATTACCTGCGACATACGTTTCTTATCTATGTTGATTATAACCTCAGGCAGCATTCCGATTACCGCAAGTCCCCTATCATCATAGCTTTTTACGATATTGTTCAATACTTTTGATTCCTCGTCATTACAGCTGACTTTGAATTCTCCGAGGTCATCTAAAGCTGCTGTGAAGAGATCACTTACCAGTGCGTCTATCTGCTCTGCCTTCTGATATATCCCCTTTGCATCCTGTGACATAGTGTCTATATCAGCACGAGTAAATTCTATCTGTTCACTTTCTGATCCTTTTCCTGAAATATCAGCTGATTCATTATCGACTTCTGTTTCCGATCTGCTTACTTCATTCTCCTTCACCGAAAGCCGCATCTGCAGAAGTTCGGATGTAACCTTGATTCCCGTAACGGGGGTCTTCAGATCATGGCTGAGCGAGGCAACCAATTCCCTCTCCTTCTTCTGAAGCTCAAGTTCTCTCTTCTTTGACTCAGCCAGTTCCTCACGCATTATATCAAAGCTTTCGGAAAATGCACCGAACATATTGTCTCTATCCATCTGAAGCGGCTCATTCAGCTGGCCCTGCGCAACTTTAGCAGCAAAATCTTTCAGATTTTTAAACGGTGCTATAACATTTTTATCCACATACACCGCAAATGTGATCATGCCTATAAACACCATGAGTACACATATTACTGCTCCTATCAGAAACTTATTTCTGAAATCTTTAAGAGTTGTAAGTCCATCATCCAGGATTATTACATTTCCCCATATCCTGTCATTTTCAGTAAGGCCTTTATGCAAATATCTCTTCTGCATTGCCTTTTCAACAGACATGCCGCTTTCAATAAGATTAATATGATCAGATTTCACATTAGAATAAAGAATATTATTCGAAAGGTCTATGATCACATAATCCACCTCAAAATCCTTCTTATCCAATGCCGAAAGATCTTGTCTATTCTCCTCCGCAGTCACAGCAATATTATTCAGCGTAGCGATATCCTCGTTAGAATTGTCTGCTTTTCCGGATATATAATTATTCGTAAAAATAACGAGTATAACTATTCCGATCATAAAAATGAAAGCAGCTGCTATACTCACTTTTACTATGTTTCTCATATCTTTTACCCTGACAAATAATTACCAAGAGATTCTCCCTAAGGTAAGTTTTCAACAACATATCCAACGCCCCACACTGTTTTGATAATTGCAGGGTTCTTGGAGTCGGTCTCAATCTTTTCACGGAGATGTCTGATGTGTACCGTGATAGTACCGTCGCAGGTGTTTTCATCACACCATACATTATCCAGTAGTTCATCGCGGGTTATTACTCTTCCGGAATTCTCCAGAAGATATAGAAGCAGTTTATATTCCATTGCTCTAAGTTCTTCCGCTTTATCATTTACCACGAGCTTATGCATGGCAGTGTCCAGGTAGACGCCATCACGTATAACAATCCTGCCTTCTTCATTTACAGAATTCGATGTACCTGTATTTGAAGATGTACCGCCATCCCCTGACACGGCTGCTGCCCTCGCTGCCTCTTTAGCTTTCTCATATCTGTCAAGCACTGCCTTTACTTTTGCCAAGAGTATATTCAGCGTATATGGTTTCTTGATATAATCATCGCCTCCGATGTTCAGGGCGATAAGCACATCATCATCACTTGTTCTTGCACTGATAAACAGAATCGGCATGTCATAGTTTTCTCTTATTTTTTTACAAAGTTCAAAACCCGATCTGTCACCCAGATTAATATCCAGAAGAAGAAGTGATACATTATTCTTCCCCAGAAAGTCTACTGCTGCATCGAAGCTTGTCACATATGCAGTTTTTACATCCAGGATATTAAAATATTCTGCTGTCGAACGTGCTATCAGTTCGTCATCGTCTATCATAAGTACTTTGTACTGTTCCATATCTATATCTCCGATCTTTCTGCTTTACATTTCAAATGTCATAGCTTTAATTCCTCGTTTGTGAACTTTTGACAGGTCAGTTCCATTATATAACATTACAACATAGAGTTCCAAATCCAATGAAAACCTATGGCTTTGCCATAGCATGTAGTGATTTATCCATGATTTGTTTATCTCCTGATTTTTCTTAATTTCCTATCAAAATATAATGCAAACGCTGCAAGAATAATAAATATAAAAACCTTCGTAATCAGTGCAGGAATCGGCAGTTCAATCCCGGCAAGAATTTGAAATACAGTCTGAAGCGTAAGTATGATTGCGATGATCTGACATACTATTAATATCATCCTAAAAAGAACATAACCGATAAACTTCTCTTTTTTACAAAGATAGTACGTAATAAACATGAGCGGACTGATGATTCCCATATCCAACACATTTGTAGGTTCCGTGGTGTATACTTCAATAAGCGCAAGTGGTGAACCCTTT
>CACZLA010000074.1 GCA_902781895.1 uncultured Lachnospiraceae bacterium | reverse complement strand
CATTCATATTCATTCTGAAACAGCCATCACCTGCTATATTAATTGTAATATTGTCAGGCTCTCCAACCTTAGCACCTATACAAGCACCTACACCGTATCCCATAGTACCGAGACCGCCTGATGAAAGAAGCTGTCTTGGTCTTGAATACTTGTAATACTGCGCTGCCCACATCTGATGCTGTCCTACATCTGTAGTGATTGTAGCCTTGCCCTTTGTGATTTCATATATCTTATTGATTATAGCCGGACCTGAAAAAGCATTCATATCGCCATGATCAGGATATGTCTTCTTTAATTCCTCTATCTCAGCATTCCACTCAGGTTTCTTTCCTGCCTTGATTCTTGAGGAAATCATCTTGAGAACCTCTTTTGCATCACCGATTACACTGGCATCTACAACAACATTCTTATCTACCTCAGCTGCATCCACATCGAGCTGTAATATCTTGGCATTTGCAGCAAACTTCTTGGCATCACCTATAACTCTGTCTGAAAATCTTGCTCCGACAACTATAACAAGATCCGCCTTATTAACAGCAAAGTTTGAAACCTTGGTGCCATGCATACCGATCATTCCTGTGTATCTTTCATTGGTTCCGTCAAATGCGCCCTTACCCATAAGAGTATCACACACAGGAGCATCTATCTTATCTGCAAGCTTCTTTAACTCTGCAGATGCATCTGCAGCTATCACACCACCGCCTGCTATGATAAATGGTCTTTGACTCTTATCTATAAGCTTTACTGCCTGCTCTAAATCCTCAGCCTTTATAGTAGCTGTAACTCTTTCGATCGACTCAGGTGCCTTTGCTTCGTAATCAGCAATATTGGCTGTTACATCCTTGGTCACGTCCACAAGTACAGGTCCCGGTCTTCCGGTCTTTGCAATCTTAAATGCTCTTCTTATTGTATCTGCAAGCTTATGAACATCTTTTACGATAAAGCTGTGCTTTGTAATAGGCATAACTACACCTGCTATATCTATCTCCTGGAAGCTGTCCTTGCCAAGCGCCGTAACATTTACATTGGCGGTAATTGCTACAAGAGGGATAGAGTCCATATAAGCTGTAGCTATACCGGTTACAAGATTTGTAGCACCCGGACCTGATGTTGCCATACAAACACCAACCTTACCGGTCGCTCTTGCATATCCGTCAGCAGCATGTGCAGCACCCTGTTCATGAGATGTAAGTATATGATGTATCTCATCCTGATGCTTATAAAGTGCATCATATACATTAAGTATGGTTCCCCCCGGATACCCGAACACAGTATCAACACCCTGCTCTTTTAAACATTCAATTATAATTTCTGAGCCTGTCAATTGTTTCATACGAATTCTCCTTTTCTTCTAAATTAGTTAATCTCAAGTATCGCGCCTCTGTTTCCTGAGGTTACCATCTTGGCATATCTTGCAAGATATCCTGTGGTTACCTTAGGCTCCTTTGGAGTCCAGTTTGCTTTACGTTTTGCAAGCTCCTCATCTGAAACCTTGAGGTTGATTGAGTAATTATCGATATCTATTTCAATTATATCGCCTTCTTCAACAAATGCGATAGGTCCTCCAACTGCTGCTTCAGGTGATACATGTCCTATGGATGCACCGCGACTTGCACCCGAAAAACGTCCATCAGTTATAAGAGCTACAGATGAGCCAAGTCCCATACCGGCTATAGCTGATGTAGGATTGAGCATCTCTCTCATACCCGGTCCACCCTTAGGTCCTTCATATCTAATAACCACAACATCTCCATCTACAATCTTACCGCCAAGTATTGCTGCGATAGCATCCTCTTCTGAGTCAAATACTCTTGCCGGTCCTTCATGCTTAAGCATCTCAGGAACAACAGCCGAACGCTTGACAACCGAACCATCAGGAGCAAGATTTCCTTTAAGTACCGCAAGTCCGCCTGTCTTGCTGTACGGATTATCAACCGGACGTATTACTTCAGGATTTCTGTTTACTGAATTCTTAACTGCCTCACCGATTGTCTTTCCTGTTACAGTCATACAATCTTCATTTATAAGTCCTATATCGCAAAGCTCTTTAACTACGGCATAAACACCGCCTGCCTCATTAAGGTCTTCCATATATGTAGGACCTGCAGGAGCAAGGTGACAAAGATTAGGAGTTTTTTCACTTATCGGATTGGCAAATGATATATCAAAATCAAATCCGATTTCATGCGCTATAGCCGGAAGATGAAGCATCGAATTGGTCGAGCATCCAAGTGCCATATCAACTGTAAGCGCATTTAAAATTGCTTCCTTAGTGATTATATCGCGCGGGCGAATATTTTTCTTAAGCATATCCATTACCGCATAACCTGCCTTCTTTGCAAGACGAAGTCTCTCTGAATATACGGCAGGAATAGTTCCATTGCCCGGAAGTCCCATACCGAGTACCTCAGTAAGACAGTTCATAGAGTTTGCAGTGTACATACCCGAACAGGAACCACAGGTAGGACAAACCTTTTCCTCAAACTCTGTTACATCTTCATCGGTAATCTTTCCTGCAGTACGTTCTCCTACCGCTTCAAACATGGATGAAAGACTTCTTTTTCTTCCGTGAATATGTCCTGCAAGCATCGGTCCGCCCGATACAAATACCGTAGGAACATTTACTCTTGCAGCCGCCATAAGAAGTCCCGGAACATTCTTATCACAGTTAGGGATCATAACAAGAGCATCAAATTGATGTGCAATCGCCATACACTCTGTCGAGTCAGCTATAAGATCTCTTGTAACAAGACTGTACTTCATACCGATATGTCCCATTGCTATGCCATCGCATACTGCGATAGCAGGGAACATAACCGGTGTTCCGCCTGCTTCGGCAACACCGAGCTTTACAGCTTCGGCAATTTTATCAAGGTTCATATGTCCGGGTACAATCTCATTGTATGAACATACGATTCCGACCATTGGTTTTTTGATTTCTTCGGCAGTATAACCAAGCGCATTCAAAAGCGAACGTGCAGGTGCCTGTTGAAGACCGCATTTCATGTTATCACTTGTCATAACTAATATCTCCTTCTATTATTTTTCTATAATTTTTTCCTAAAACATTCAGCAATTAATTTTAATTAAACTTTGACATGATAGTATAAATCATACTCCAGCCATAATATAATGTTGCACCTAAGTTTATTACCAATGCGATTATTCCCATCAGTAACGATATCGCCTTTCGTGTCTTTATACCGCCCTGTATGGCCTTAAAACTACAGTAAACTCCGGCCAGCAACAATATAATCAACCATGCACTGATAACCCTGATTCTGAAGCTACCGCATAATATCGACAATATTACACCTACAATACCTATTCCGATAGCAAATTTCCATTCATTTTCAGGTTTATCCAAATCATCCTGTACATTTGCATTATTCTGTACATTTGAATTACTTTGTACATTTGCATCATTTTGCATATACTGTTGATTCATATCTTGTTGAATCATATCTTGTTGATTCATATACTGCTGATTCATATACTGTCTGTTATTCTCATCCATTTTATTTAGCTCCCGCCTTATTACACTCTTTCGGCTATAAGGGTGCCCATCTCATCGCATTTAACCTGTGGCTCGCCCGGTTTAGCGATATCGATGGTTCTATATCCTTCTTCCAGTACTTTCTTAACAGCATTTTCTATAGCATCAGCTTCTTTATCAAGGTCAAATGTGTATCTTAACATCATGGCTGCGCTTAATATAGTAGCTATAGGGTTTGCAATATTCTGTCCGGCTATATCAGGAGCGGATCCGCCCGAAGGCTCATAAAGTCCGAATTTTGTTTCATTAAGTGATGCTGATGAAAGCATTCCTATAGAACCTGTTATCATAGATGCTTCATCTGAAAGTATGTCACCAAACATATTTTCAGTAAGCATAACATCAAACTGAGCAGGATCTTTTACAAGCTGCATGGCTGCATTGTCCACAAGCATTGTCTCATAAGTCACTTCAGGATAGTCCTTTGCAACCTCTTCGGTTACTTTTCTCCAAAGTCGTGATGAATCAAGCACATTTGCCTTATCAACAAGAGTAACCTTTTTTCTTCTTTTCATAGCTATATCAAATCCCTTTATCGCTATCCTTCTTATCTCATTTTCATTATATGTAAGTGTATCTACGGCTGTCATCACCCCGTCGACTTCCTTTGTATATCTGTCTCCAAAATAAAGTCCGCCTGTAAGCTCACGCATTATCATCATATCAAAGCCTCTTTCGGCAACACTTTCCTTTAACGGACATGCCTC
>CACZLA010000073.1 GCA_902781895.1 uncultured Lachnospiraceae bacterium | reverse complement strand
GGACTATTTTAAATTCGGAATGCGGAATTCGGAATTATTAGATGTGGAATAATCAAAATATTCGGGGCGATGTGGTCATCGCCTCCTACAATACAGTTAATTGTATTTGTTACGTTAGGCGCGGACTGCCAAAGGCAGCACCTACAGATTTGATTCGTTCCGCACATAATATACAATGTGCCGTAAGCGATGTACAGGTAACGGTTTTGGAAAAAGTGAGCGAGCTTGCAAGCGGCAACGTGGCAGCGGTCGAGCTGGCTCAGCTCGTCACCACATAAATTCAACATCTGGCGCTTTTACCATGTTTATCTCAGGCTCTTGCTGTGCCTGTAGCTTTCCCTCTTTTTCGATAGCCTTTGCAAGCTCTTCAACCTTACCTGTCTTCTTCTTTAAAAATACTCCCTTATCAGGATCAAGCACTGCTATTCCGGCACTGTCATATCCTCTATACTCGAGCTGTTTTAAACCATTAATAAGTATATCCTTTGCAGGTTCATTTCCTGTATAACCAATAATTCCGCACATACATTTTCTCCTTTCGTGCACGCCAGATTAATACCTGTTTCATTTATATGAAACCAAAAAAGTATTGCACGTTTCATATCCCTCTGTTCTGCAGTTGCCTGCAGTTTTTAAAGATATGAATCACGAATGTGCTATCCGAAAGAGCATCCGCCGAGTTTTTTCGAATGGCCTTTAGACCAGACGTTTCGATAACTCTTTTCCTCGTAGGTGCAGGATATGCTTTAGGGCAAAATCCGGCACTGTGGCGCTAAGCTTTCTAAGCTTTCCAAAGTTTTATCCTCCACACATAAAACCGTTTCCATTATAACATAACAACCGATTTAGTGCAAAAAAGATGATAAAAATGGGTCAACCTTTTTTATCATCTTTTATCATAGATTTTTATTTAATATATGCCTTACCGTGATAGAAATCCACTCTCACGATTCCCTCTGTGATTTTGACATCCAGATATTGTTTTCCGTCTGCTTCGACAACATGTGTCCAGTCGTTATATCCAAGATAATGGAGCATACGTCCCATCGCAAATGCCGCCCCGGTTTCATTAAATGCATCCTCTACAAAGAAGCCGTATGGTGTAGCTGCAACAGCTTCCTCTATCCTTGATAGATCATTTTCATCAAATGCGATCCACAGGGCTGTGTAAAGTCCTGTCGCATCCAGTATTTCCAGATCTGTAGTATAACCCTGCTCCTTTATAGACGAAGCCATATACTCAGCATACGCCTCTGCTTTTATTACCTGCTCTTCCTTAAGACCGGGGTAATATTTTTCCATCATTTCCGCGTCCAGATCAAGATTCTTCGCTTTATATATTTCACCGTTAACAAGCTTTATCTCAGCCCATTTTTCTTTAGTGTTATAATCACTTACCTGAGCCTTTGTTACCTTCTTTTCCCAATCATCCTTTGTTTCTTTATCATCCTTTTTATCCTTACTGTCCTTACTGTCATCCTTCTTTTCTTCCGAAGAAGGAGCATCTGTCCAGGCACCGTCCGAACCAAGCCAGCAGCCGTCTATATATTTATCATGCTCCATATATCCTGATGCAGCGAAATAGTACCATTTACCGTCTATTTTCTGCCACTCGGAGCTTGGCCACCAGCCATAACTATCCTCAAACCACCAGCCTGTGGAATCGGACTTCCAGGAGCCTCTTCCTCCATATGACCATACATAGTCAGCTCCTATCCAGTAACCGTCTCTCCACTCATTATAAACAATATATCCCTTTTCATCGAAATAATACCAGTTGCCATCCACCTCACGCCACTGTGAGTATGGGTAGGTGTTATCGTAATAGCAGAACCAGAATCCATTTTCATCAAAATACCAGTCTCCGCCATTTGACGCCTCAACCTCATAACTTCCAAGAAGGACTGTCATCCCTGTCAGAAGGGCAGCAAATAAAACTCTTATCAACTTTGTATGATTTTTAAATCTTTTAAAACTCTTCATCTTCACTCCATTCACAGCTTATAATCTTATTACTCGGAAAATGTTCCTGACAGCTTTCCGACTGCGATCATATTTCCGCTGTTTCCATCCGCATCTGTATCCACCGACTTGAAGTTCTCCTCAAACTTCGGATTCTGACCATCCAGTGATCCCTTCATTCTTTCAATCGGATTCTTAAGAGCAACCACATATATTTCATATGTATGTGTCGAACCCTTGGGAGGATACGGGCCCTTATAATCTGTCTCAGGCGCCCACCCCTCAGGAAGCTTTGTGTCTGTTACGTTATTCGACATCCAGTGAACCCAGTTCCCGGCATCCACATCAGTCATGTAAACAAGGTAAAGGGAAGCTCCGTCAACGGGATCCCAGGACAGCTCCGGCGAATGATTTGAACCTTTGTCATAGGAGATCACATCATCCCATACCCCATCATGAAGATTCTCAGATGTTACATCAAATAAATTATAATCATTAACGAATCCATTCAGATCATTATCACTTTCCGCGGTTGTATTTTCCGTTGTCTCATCAGCTGTTTTATCAACTGATTCATCAGTTGTTTCATCAACTGCTTCAGAAGCCGTTTCGGTAGTAATCTCAGTAGTAGTCTCGTCTGATTTTTCAGATGAATCTCCGCAGCCCGCAGCAGATATAGTAAATAACATACATAATGATATTGAAATATATTTTTTAATCTTCATGAAAGTTCCTTTCCGTGAAAAGATTCTTCGCTCCACTCAGAATGATTATGACGGAAATAAAAAAATAAGTCAATGGGGACAGACCCCATTGACTTATTTCAAGCCTTTATATCAGCTGATTATTTTGTTCCATCGTAAAGATCTACGAGGCCTTCAAGGTGAGTAAACCTCTTCTTAGCATTTTCTTCTGCCATTGCGAAGAGTCTGTCAGCCTTTTCCTTATCAACCTTCTGAAGTGCTGTGTAACGAGCCTCTCCTGAAAGGAATTCCTGATAAGGAACTGTAGCAGCCTTAGAATCAAGTGTGAACTTCTTATCAGCATCAGGATTGAATCTGAACAGATTCCAGTATCCAGCATCAACTGCCTTCTTCTCCTCAGCCATAGCCTTGCTCATACCAACACGGATTCTGTGGTTGATACATGGAGCGTAAGCGATGATGAGTGAAGGTCCATTGTAGCTCTCAGCTTCCTTAACAGCCTTGATAAGCTGGTTGTAGTTAGCACCCATTGATACCTGAGCAACATATACATAACCATAGCTCATAGCGATAGCTGCAAGATCCTTCTGCTTGATCTCCTTACCACCTGCAGCGAACTGTGCAACAGCACCTGTAGGAGTAGCCTTTGAAGACTGTCCACCTGTATTTGAGTAAACCTCTGTATTGAATACGAAGACATTTACATCCTCTCCTGAAGCGAGTACGTGGTCAACTCCACCGAATCCGATATCGTATGCCCATCCGTCACCACCGAAGATCCACTGTGACTTCTTAGCAAGGAAATCCTTATCCTTAACAACTGCCTTAGCATCTGCGCTGTCAACCTTCTCAAGTGCTTCAACGAGAGCTTCTGCAGCAGCTGTATTCTCATCTGTACTGTTATATGTCTCGAAGAACTTATCTGCAGCAGCCTTTACGTCTGCATTTGTCTCAGCAACAGCCTTAACCTTAGCTGAAAGGCTCTCACGAAGTGTCTTCTGAGCAAGATACATACCAAATCCGAACTCTGCGTTATCCTCGAACAGTGAGTTATCCCAAGCAGGACCCTTACCAGCCTTATTTGTTGTATAAGGTGTTGAAGGTGAAGAGTTACCCCAGATTGATGAACATCCTGTTGCATTTGAGATGTACATTCTGTCACCGAAGAGCTGAGTAATAAGCTTAGCGTAAGGTGTCTCACCACAACCTGCACAAGCGCCTGAGAACTCAAGCAGCGGCTGTCTGAACTGTGATCCCTTAACTGTAGCAGCACCAAACTTCTCAATGATTTCTTCCTTATCAGGAACTGAGATAGCATAGTCGAACAGGTTCTGCTCTGCCTTAAGCGCATCATCAAGAGGCTTCATCTCGATAGACTTTGTAGGACATACATTTGTACATGATCCACATCCAAGACAGTCCATAGTTGAGATAGCAACGTTGAACTTGTAACCTTCGATTGGCTGTGGCTTGAAGTCAGCTGTCTTAAAGCCTGCAGGTGCAGCAGCAACCTCAGCGTCTGTAAGTGCAACTGTTCTGATAGCAGCGTGAGGACATACATATGAACAAAGTCCACATCCTATACACTTCTCAGATGCCCAAACAGGAACTGATACGGAAACACCTCTCTTCTCGTATGCAGCTGTACCTGAAGGTGTAGAACCATCCATGTATCTTGCTACTACGGAAACAGGAATTGTATTTCCTTCCTGAGCTGAAACCTTGATCTGAACGTCGTTTACGAAATCCTGCTGTTCCTTTGTACCTGTTGTAGCAGCCGGGTAATCAAGACCCTCATCTGTACAATTTGTCCAATCTGCAGGAACATCAACCTTAACAAATCCCTTAGCACCAAGGTCGATAGCGTTCCAGTTCATCTGAACGATATCATCACCCTTCATGCCGTATGACTTCTTAGCAGCAGCCTTCATGTGCTCAATAGCCTCTGCCTCAGGAATGATTCCTGTAAGTGTGAAGAATGCTGACTGAAGGATAGTATTAATTCTTGTAGGTCCCATACCTGACTCGATACCAAGCTTAACACCATCGATAGTGTAGAAGTTGATATTGTGATCAGCGATGTACTTCTTTACCTGTCCTGGGAGATGCTTATCAAGCTCTTCTCCTGTCCATGGGCAGTTAAGAAGGAATGTACCACCATCAACAAGCTCTTCAACCATCTTGTACTTTCTTACGTAAGCTGCATTGTGGCAAGCTACGAAGTTAGCCTTGTGGATGAGGTATGTTGACTTGATTGGCTTATCACCGAATCTCAGGTGTGAC
>CACZLA010000072.1 GCA_902781895.1 uncultured Lachnospiraceae bacterium | reverse complement strand
CAGTCTCAGCTTCAGGTTCCTCAACCATTGGTTCCTCTTCAGCTACAGGTTCCTCAACCATTGGTTCCTCTTCAGCTACAGATTCCTCTACAACAGTTTCCTCTTCTGCCAAAGCTTCAGGTTCTTCTTCAACTTCAGTTATCAGCTCAGGTTCCGGGTCTGGTTCTGGTTCGATTTCAGCCTCAACTTCAGGTTCGGAAATATCCTCAAACTGAGGTTTAGGTTCCTCCTCTTCTTCGAGCTCGGAAATCGGTTCAGGTTTTTCTTCTGTAATCGGAACAAACTCATCTATCGGTTTATCCAGATCCTCGATAGCTTCCTCAACCTCATCTATAGCTTCGCCAAATGATTCAACCTTATCTTCAACCACCGGCTCCGGTTCTGGTTCTGGTTCTGGTTCAGGTTCTGGTTCAGGTTCTGATTCTTCCTCAACTTCAGCTATAGGCTCCGGTTCTGAAACCTCTTCAAACTCAGGAACTGTTTCCGGTTCAACCTCCGGCTCTTCCTCAGCCACCGGTTCTTCTATAACTTCAGGCTCAGGTTCAACTTCAACTTCAGTTATCGGTTCCGGTTCCTCTATCTCTATTTCTTCAATATCTTCTCTTATAGCCGGTTCATCCGGGATAAATATTTCCGAATCATCTACCTGAGTCATTGTAGTTTTTTCAAAATCCGACCCAGTTTCTATCTCGGGTTCATCAGCTATATCAGGTATCAGTGGTTCTATCTCAGGTTCAGGCTCCGGTACAAATATATCGGGCTCTGAATCAATACCTGCCTGATACTCAGCAAACTCCTTGAAAACATTTGTTTCTCTGAGTGCCTCTACTTCATCATCATAGGAATCTATATCACTGAGTCCTGCGATGGTATCTGACTCAGGAGCAAAGCCATCATCAAACTCATATGTGACAAAATCTCTCTGGAATTCATCTTCCTCTTCAGATTCTTCAGCAGACTCCTCTGTGGACTCTTCTTCACCTTCGGAAGACTCATCCTTCGTAGTGCTTTCCTCAGAACCTTCTCCTTCGGAAGTGTTCTCATCCGAGCTTTCTCCTTCAGAAGCTTTCTCAGAATCTTTTTCATCAGACTGCTTTGAATCCTTTTCCTCTTCAGCATCGGTAGGATTTGCAACATCAACGCCGTCTTCACCGGACTCAGCATCCTTTGCCTGTCCTTCTTCAGCGCCTTCAGCATCTTCAGCAGACTTTTCTTCGTCTTCCTCAGTTTCCTCTTTATCCTTCTTCTTAAACTTCTTCTTTATGAAGTTTTTAAGACCTTTTTCAACATCTTCAACATTCTTTATTTCAAGTTCTTTCTTCTTTGTCTCTGCAGAAACCATTTCCGTGATAACAGCTTCTCTGCTTTCAGGATTCATTACGTAGTAATCCTTCTCCAGCTGTTCCTGCTCAACCGCTCTGGTTTCTTCCTCCTCAGGATCATTATCCTCAGCAGGATTCTCTGCATATATAAAGAAGTTATCCCAGGCTGTGCTCTTGTTCTCAAGAACATCATCAATCAGATGTAAATATGCACTTGATTTAAAAGTAGCCTTATAATCGGTAGATATGATATCCATATCCCCTTTATCGAGAAGCTTTGATAAACACAGAAGCTCAAAACTCCAATACTCATCCATATTGTCTCTATAATATGGATAAATGATATCGTACAGCTCTTCAAGATCCGGAGACTTGGCTTTCTTCATAATATACTTGATATTCTGAAGCTCTCTTCCGTATCCCGAGCTGAAATGTACATATTCCTCAAAGTACCTATCTGCAAGATCAAAATATCCTTTTTTCAGATAGAAATTGATAAGTGAAAAAATTATCCTTGTCGCTTCGGGAGCAAGAGTGTGTGCCTTTACATACAGGCGTCTCGCCTCTCTCAGTCGACCTACATTTTCATAAACCTCTCCGCAAACCCGGAGAAACTGAGGATTATAGGATTGCTCCAAATCCTGTGAATCAAGAATCGGTGCAGCCAGGCTGTACTCATGTGCTGATGCTAATTCCTTTATTTTGTTTACACTTGTCATGCTCAGTCCAGAACTCAAGACCTTTTACCTCACTGCTGTTAATATTAGTTTTCCAAAAGGGAAGCATCCTCGAAGACCTTTTCAACCTTCTCGATAACTGTCTCTTTCATATTTCCTCTTGTCTTCTCATACTGAAGACCTGATTCCATTATCTCAAGAAGCTCAAGTCTCATACTTGCATCAATATCCTTGATGTAATGCATAAGAACATCCTTAAGCTCAACCACATACTCTTTTTCCTTCATGCGGTCTATCATTTCTTCGTAGTTAAATGTAGCCTTTGTCATAATATCCTTCTGCTTACGTCCGCAAACGATACATTCCTCAGCTCCGGCTTCATTTACGTGACCACAGTTACATGTCCAGATCATTCCGTCCGATCTGTACTTTTCAACTGCATCTATACCACGTTTAGCCTTGAGATTTTCAAGTCTTCTTGTACTGAGAGAAACATTTATAGGCTGATCATTTACAGCAAATACTCCACGAGGTGTGGCATATTTATTAAGAATAACCTTTGCATCCTTAAGCAGGTGCAGGTCATTAGGAGATATCTTGCTGCGAACATAATCAGACTCAATAAGCGAAAGGTTTACATTTTCGGTAAATACAAAGTCTATATTTTTAACAACAAGTCTCTCATCATAAAGATTTGTATACTCAACATCAACTCTTACAGCCAGAATATCATCATGATTATAGTTGTAGCATAAGAGTTTCATACTCATATTATTTGAATCACCGTCAAGCACAACCTTTACAGGTCTCGGAACAAGACGATTGTAATAATTCGTTACATAAAGCTCTTTGTGAAGTGCATCATCTATAGTAACTATTTTTTCTATCTTAACTGCAGTTCCGGAAACAATGATTCCGAAGGAACCGGTCTCGAAAGGAGCATATGTTATAGTCATACCGATGATAGCATTTGCGCCCTTCTTTTCTGCTGCTTTGATAACCTGCTTTGCAGCATCCTCGCGGCACTGCTCGAGCTTTGCAGTATCCTTTCTTGCCGCATCCTTAACATTCGCAGCAAGCCCCGAAATAAAGTTAGAGCCAAGAATAGCTTGACTCGAAACAAATCCTAAATAATCTGTTATTGTATAACCCTCTACACCGGAACCTGTTGTAACTAATATACCTTCTGCCATATTTCATACCCCTCCAAATACAAAAATAAACACTCTTATTATTATAACATGACAATAAGATAAATCAAATATTTTTAGGCGATTTATTTATATATTTAAGGAAATAATATTCCATGCTAAAGCATGTCATTTCTTCACTGGTGCTTTCAAGCTCCCAATTCTCTTTTTCATCAAGATTAGGGAAATAGGTATCAGCCTGATAACTGTAATCTATCTTGGTTATATATGCCGTATCACAGTATGGTTCAAGCATCTTATACACTGTTCCGCCGCCTATGATAAACACAGAATCCGAATCATAATCCTTAAGGATTTCCAGAAGTTCCTTCTCGGAATGTGCAATGATCGCATCCTTTGCCTTGAAATCCTCTCTGGTGGAAAGAATAATATTTGTTCTTCCCTGAAGCGGCATTCCGTTGGGGAATCCTGCCAGAGTCTTTCTTCCGAGAACGACTACATTTCCCATAGTAAGATTACGGAAATTCTTCATATCCTCCGGAATATGCACAAGAAGCTTATCCTTATATCCGATAGCCCAGTTATTATCTACAGCCGCAATTAATTTCATATAATTTTAACTCCATTATCTATAAGATTCTTCGCTTACGCTCAGAATGACACATCTTTTCTCAAAATCGTTTTAAACTACTATATTTTTTTAAACCGCAATCGGTATATTCTTCACCTGCTCACCTGCCAGATACTCACCTATCTCAAAGTCGCTGACCTTGAAATCATAGAAATTCTTTACTTCCGGATTCAGTGTAACCTTTGGTGCCGGATAGGTCTCACGCTTTATGAGTTCCTTTATAATCGGCACATGTTTATCGTAAATGTGCGCATCGGAAATGACATGCACAAGCTCTCCGGGCTTAAATCCGGTTACCTGAGCTATCATCATAAGAAGCGCTGCATACTGAACAACATTCCAGTTTCCTGCTGCAAGAACGTCCTGAGAACGCTGATTCAGAATGGCATTCAGCTTGTCGCCTGTAACGTTAAATGTCATGCTGTACGCACAAGGATAAAGCCTCATCTCATGAAGATCCTGATGTACATATATATTTGTCATGATACGGCGGCTGTAGGGATTTTCCTTAAGATCAAATAAAACTCTGTCCACCTGATCAAACTCACCTTCTTTATACTGGTGCTTTACTCCCAGCTGGTATCCGTAAGCCTTACCTATAGAACCATCCTCGTCAGCCCATTCATCCCAGATATGGCTGTTCAGATCCTTGATATTGTTGGATTTTTTCTGCCATATCCAGAGTATCTCATCTATAGCAGACTTGATATAAGTCTTTCTCAGTGTGATTGCGGGAAATTCCTCCTGAAGATCGTATCTGTTAATGATTCCGAACTTTTTAATAGTATATGCAAAGCTTCCGTCCTCCCATTTAGGACGAACCTTCTCACCCTCAGTACTTACCCCGTCATTCAAAATATCCTGACACATTTTGATATAAATCTCATCAGCTTTACTCAAAACAAATACCTCCTAAACCGAAAAAACACATTTAAATGCATTTCAGACTCATTTCCATAAAAACACCGTTGTCTATGATACCATAAATCAAACAAAAGTGCATCAGCAAATACCATTATTTGAAAGGAGCAACAAAAATGAACCTGAAAATCTATTGGGGAAATATACTCCGAGTTCTCCGAAAAAGTCACAATCTCACCCAGCAGGATCTGGCAAACCAGCTTCATCTGTCAAGACAGGGCTACAGCAACCTGGAATGCGGCCGTGTGCAGCCATCCGCCGAAGACATTGCTATCCTGTCGGATTTATATGATGTAGATCTATATAGATATGCCATAAATCAGATGCCGGACGACTTGGTAGCCGAGCATAATGAATTCAAAGCGACACTCGAACCTGCAAAAAGAGAACCGCGCAAAAACTACAAGCGAACGACAAAGATGTATGGTGCAACCGATATAGATATCCTGAGGATGCTGAATAAAGACCTGCTG
>CACZLA010000071.1 GCA_902781895.1 uncultured Lachnospiraceae bacterium | reverse complement strand
CTCCCAGCTTGATAAGCTTGATCAGATCATCATCCGAAAGCATATTATACTTTGTCATCTCATTTACTCCTCTGTCTGACTATCTCATAAGCAAGAATACCTGTTGCAACTGATGCATTCAGTGACTCTATATCCCCCTTCATGGGAATGGAAATGATATAATCACATTTCTCTTTTACAAGTCTCGAAACACCGGAACCTTCATTTCCTATAACAAGTCCGATGGCACCCGTAAGATTACAGTTATACATAACCTCACCACTCATATCAGCACAGGCGAACCAGAGACCTCTGTTTTTCAGTTCATCGATGGTTTTGGAAATATTGGTTACCTTAACTACAGGTGTAAAGTTTATGGCCCCGGCAGACGCCCTGACAACTGTGGCTGTAAGTCCGGTTGCTCTGTGTTTTGGAATGATAACTCCATGGGCCCCGGCAATATTTGCGGTTCTGATAATTGCTCCAAGGTTATGGGGATCTTCTATTTCATCAAGTATAATGATAAATGGAGGCTCATGCTTCTGCTTTGCCAGAGCAAATATATCCTCTATATCAGAGTATTCATATGACGTAGTCTGGGCAATAACTCCCTGATGATGACCGGTTTCGGACATATCATTCAGTCTCTCTTTTTTTACAAAAGAGATAACAGCACCTGTACCCTTTACCTTACTTATAATCTGAGATAAGACATTATCTCTGAGGCCGTCCTGTATATAGATTTTATCTATGGTTCTTCCGGCCTTTATAGCCTCAAGAACTGCATTTCTGCCTTCAAGACGGTTTGTGACAACCTCGTCTGTCTGCTCTGTTTCAGACCTGGTATCGACTTTCTCCTGATCCTTCACGGTTGAATCAGAATAAAGCTCCATCATATCCTTTCCAAATATTTCATAACCCATTTTTAAATCCCCTTTAAAAGATGACCAAAAAACTCTGATACATCATCATCTTTCTATATATTAATCGAGCAACCTATTATCTCATCAAGTCTATCATGCTGTCCTGACATATATAAATAGCCAATAACGGCTTCAAAGCCTGTGGCCTTTAGATATGTCTCCATACTGGCATTTTTTGCCTTTGTATGGGGAGAAGAATTTCTGGCTCTTTTATATACTCCCAGTTCTTCTTCTGTAAGCTTATCCATAAAATCATCAATAAACGCAGCCTGTGAATTAGCAGACACTATGGATGAAACCTTCTTGTGATATTTTTCAGGCTGCATATTTGCCTTAAAGACAAATACACTTTTTACCTTAAGATCATATACACTGTCACCTATGTAAGCAAGCGCGAGAGGTGAGTATTTCGAAGAAACCTCATGTGGTGACATATATTTAATTTTTACGTCTAAGCCTTCTTCCACTTAACTCCCTCTCTGGTATCTTCTATAATGATACCCATATCTGCCAGCTGATTTCTTATCTCATCAGCTCTGGCAAAATTCTTTTCCTTTTTCGCAGCAGTTCTTTCTGCTATAAGTGCCTCGATCTGCTGAACCAGTGAATCATCTACATCGTCAGCCTTTCTCTCAAGCTTGATACCAAGTACCTTTTCGGATAACTCCTCAAGAACTCTGAGAAGTGAAGCAGCAAAATCAGCCGATGAATTCTCATCAGTCTTGGAATTAGTGAATCGTACAAACTCAAAAATAACTGATATGGCATCAGCTGTGTTCAGATCATCATCCATAGCCTCGTCAAATCTGTCTATATATCCCGGAACATCATTCTCAAGAACAAGCTTCTCATCCTCACTGAGTAAAATTCCCTTCTTGTTTTCAGCTATACCCTTCAGCTTTTCAGCTCCGTTTATTATTCTCTCAAGTCCACGAGATGCATCCTCTATAAGTTCCTTTGAAAAGTTAAGCGGTGTTCTGTACTGGGCAGAAAGCATGAAGAATCTGATCACCTGAGGATCATACTGCTGGCAGATATCTCTTACAGTGAAAAAGTTACCAAGAGATTTAGCCATCTTTTCTCCATTTATCTTAAGAAATGCATTATGCATCCAGTAGTTTGCAAACTCACATCCGTTAGCAGCCTCACTCTGTGCTATTTCATTTTCATGATGAGGGAATATCAGATCCTCTCCTCCCGCATGGATATCCAGTGTATCACCCACATACTTTTTAGACATGCAGGAACATTCAAGATGCCAGCCCGGACGTCCGTCTCCCCATGGTGACACCCATGAAGGTTCGCCTTCCTTCTTCGGTTTCCAAAGAACGAAGTCAAGAGCATCCTCCTTTTCATCCTCTCCCGTAACCTTGAGAGCATGTGACTCTGCTCTGTGTCCAGATTCAAGATCATCTATGTTTTTATGAGAAAGCTTACCATATGGTTCAAAGCTTCTTACCCTAAAGTAAACCGTACCGTTCTTTTCGTAAGCATGCCCCTTATCAATAAGTTTACTTACCATATCGATCATCTCGGGAATTTCCTTTGTAGCCTGAGGATGAACTGTAGCAGGTCTTACATTCAGAGCTTCCATATCCTTTTTACATTCGGCTATATATTTTTCCGAAACTTCTGCGGCAGGGATTCCTTCTTCTATGGAACGATTGATTATCTTGTCATCAACATCCGTAAAATTGGATACATAGTTGACCTCATAGCCCTTATGCTCAAAATATCTTCTGAGTGTATCAAAAACTATCATAGGACGGGCATTTCCGATATGTATAAAGTCGTATACTGTAGGACCACATACATAGATTCCGACTTTCCCTTCCTCTATAGGTTTAAACTCTTCTTTTCTTCTTGTTTTAGTATTATAAATTCTCATAACTAACCCTCTGTTTCTTTTTAATTCACTAAATTGTTATTATAACAATTCTGTATGAGATTGTCTACAACACATAATTGATATAAAAACCAAGAAAACCTGCGAGTATCAGTCGCAGGTTTAAATAATCACTCTTCGAAAAGCGGTGTTGAAAAATATCTCTCAGCTGTATCGGGAAGAACTGTAACAACCGTCTTACCGGGCCCCAGCTTCTTTGCAAGCTTTATAGCAGCAGCCACATTTGTTCCACTTGATATACCGCACATAAGACCTTCCTCTCTGGCAAGTCTTCTGGCTGTATCAATAGCTTCATCATCCGTAACCACATATATATCATCGTATATCTCAAGATTAAGGATGTCGGGAATAAGGCCGTCTCCGATACCCATCTGAAGATGAGATCCTATATTACCACCTGCAAGAATAGCCGCATTTTCAGGTTCCACAGCCCATATCTCTATATCAGGATACTGAGCCTTAAGCACCTCTCCTATTCCCGTTATGGTTCCGCCCGTTCCTATTCCCGAACAGAATCCGTCTATAGGTCCTGCAACCTGCTCCATTATCTCAAGAGCAGTATGATTCTTATGAGCCTTCGGATTGTTGATATTGGTAAACTGCTGTGGAACAAAAACCTTCGGATCCTCATCCTGCATTTTAAGTGCAGTCTGAAGACACTCATCCATACATTTACCTATATCCCCATCATCATGAATGAGTATTACATCAGCACCGTAATGCTTTACTATCTTACGTCTCTCTTCACTTACTGAATCCGGCATGATGATTATAGTCTTGTAACCTCTGACAGCCCCTACCAGTGCGAGACCGATTCCCTGGTTACCGCTTGTAGGTTCAACAATAACAGTATCCTGTTTTATAAGCCCCTGTTTCTCGGCAGCAAGTATCATATTCAGAGCGGTTCTTGTTTTTATTGAACCACCGATATTCACACCTTCAAACTTTACAAAAACTTCAGCACTTTCCGGCTCAACCATCTTATTCAGTCTGACCATGGGAGTATGGCCTACAGCCTCGAGTATATTATCATAAATCATAAATCCTTCTCCTGTTTATAAGAAAATGGAATCAGCCCACCATCTTATTTATATCAATTTTCCGAGTATTTCGTTGCTTCGTGATACGAAACGTGTAAGCTCTTCAGCCGAGAGCGGTTTATTTGCAAGTACTGCAAGATCATAAAGCTGACAGCATATGGTTGATGTCAGTTCACCTTCAGGATTTTCTAAAGCATACTTAACCAGTTTATTATTGGAATTAAGAACCAGTGTTTCACTGTTCTGGCCGAAATTCATGCCCATGCCACCCATACCGGCTTCTGAATACATCTTCATCATTTCAGCCATACGGCGGTCCGCTTCAGACTGTGTCAGCATAGATGATATATTCTCATCCTTAAGGGATTCTACTTTTATCTTTATCTCTTCTACACCAAGAGCCTTTTTAAAGGTTTCGGTAAGAGCATCGGTATACTTCTTCTCATCCTCTTCAGAAAGTGCTTCACCCTTGAAGCTTGCGCTTACATCAGAATCGATACGGGCAAACTTAACCTTATCATCTCTTGCTTCCATCATAGTTATATAAGGATTATCGATATTATGTGTAAGATATATAGCGTCTATACCTTCATCCTTAAACATCTGGATATATTTTGCCTGAGCCTCAGAATCAGAAACATAGAACACCTGATTCTCATGTGTTTCCTTAGCAGCATCGAGATACTCAGGAAGAGTCAGATATTTATCCTCAAGATTCTTGAAGATCATATAATCCTTCATCTTCTCATCAAATTTGTTATCTCTGAGGCATCCGAACTTGATAAATGGACTCAGATCATCCCACAGATTCTCATAATCCTCTTTATGATTCTTATACATTCCGGTCAGCTTATCAGCCACCTTCTTTGTTATATAATCTGATATCTTTGAAACAAATCCATCATTCTGAAGTGCACTTCTGGAAACGTTAAGAGGAAGATCCGGACAATCAATAACACCCTTGAGAACCAGAAGGAACTCAGGAATAACCTCCTTAATATTATCGGCAACAAACACCTGATTATTATAAAGCTTTACTGTACCCTCAAGCTTATCCATGTTCGGATTCAGTCTTGGGAAGTAAAGGATACCCTTAAGGTTAAAAGGATAATCCATATTTAAATGTATCCAGAAAAGCGGTTTCTTAAAATCAAGGAACAAATGCTGATAGAAATCAATATACTCTTCTTCAGTACAGTCAGCAGGAGTCTTTGTCCAGAGCGGATGTATCTCATTAAGAGGCTTCGGCTCCTCCTTTTCTTTTGTTTCAGCATCAGCCTTTATTTCATCCTTAGGAGCATCGCCTATAAGCTCATCTTCATCAGACTTAACCTCAGCCTCTATCTCCTTCTTTACTTCTTCCTTAGCCTTATCTTCATTTATATAGTAGATCTCAACAGGCATGAAGGAACAATACTTGTTACTAATAGTGCATATGTAGATTTTAAACAAAAATTACCTAGTGGGAAAAAAGTTACTTTAAATTTACAAGGCCATAATGTTATATTTACAAATAATATAGTAATAGAAAATGATACTACAATTATT
>CACZLA010000070.1 GCA_902781895.1 uncultured Lachnospiraceae bacterium | reverse complement strand
CTCTTATAAGTCCTCCCCTTGAGGATCTTGCACCGTTCCTTCCGAAGGAAGAGCTGTTGGAGAATCTTTATATCACACCTATGCAGTAATGTGATATAAAGTCTTAAGGTGTTATATGACACAAAAAGAACTTGGAGACGAGGTTTGGAGAAATGTCCTTTTTAAAAAGGTTCCTGACTCAGAGCAGGGATATTAAGAAGTCAGGAGTATTCTGGAATATGGTTGCAAGCGTGCTGCTTGCATTTCAGTCGGTTATACTTCTTATAGTTATGAACCGAACTGTAGGCCTGGTGGTGGCAGGTATTTATACAATGGGAAATACCGACTGCAACCTGTTCCTTTCCATAGGAAAATACGGAACCAGATTTTATCAGGTTTCCGATGTAAAAGGGGAATATAAGTTCAGAGAATACCGCATGGCAAGGATCATAAGTACTATTGCCATGGCGGTTGTATCTGTTGCTTATGTTCTTTTTGTTGCAAATAAAAACAGTTATTCATTTAATAAAATGATGATAATTATCTGGATGTGTTTATTTAAGCTTCCGGATGCTTTTGAAGATGTATATTACGGAGATTATCAGAAGAATGAGAGACTTGATATAGCATCAAAGGCTCTGGCACTCAGAATGATCATCACGATCGTTCTCTGGGCAGCTTTACTTTTCATTACGAAGGATCTTTTGATATCCGTTATTATTTCAACAATAGTGACTTCACTTTTGATGGCACTGTTCCTTATGATGACAAGAGAATATGTTACAGAACGTGAACCGTATAATATGGGAAGAGTATGGAAGCTGCTTCTTGTTACGCTTCCTTTATGTATAGGCTCATTCCTTACTCTCTATATAGGTGCAGCACCGAGAAATGCTATAGATACATATCTGAATGATGAGCTTCAGGCTATATACGGTTATATTGCCATGCCTGTTTTTGTTGTACAGTTGCTTGTTCTGTTTATTTTTAACCCTATGATCTATCGTATTTCCGTATACTGGAATGAGGGAAAGCTGAGGGCGTATATTATGGACTGCCTGAAACAGGTGGTTTTTGTAATCATAATAACTATTGTTTGTATAGCGGGAGCATGGGCTCTGGGAATACCGGTGCTTTCATTTATGTATAATGTGGATCTGGGTCCTTACAAGGCGGATCTTTTAATGATGATGCTGGGAAGCGGTTTCCTGGGATTTGCCGGTCTTCTGGGAAATCTTCTTACGGTTATGAGATATCAGAATGCTATCCTTGTTGGATATTCCATAGTTTCCGTTATAGCATTTCTGTTTTCGGATAAGGCTGTAATAGATCATGGTATCAGAGGAGCGGTAATCATATATCTGATACTGCTTGGAATACTCAGTGCTATATTCCTTTTGGTTTATTTATACGGAATTTTCAGACGTAGAAAGCAGATAAGAACCGGAAAATTTGAAGTTGTTTCCGATAACTGATTAAACATTTGGAGGTAAAGTACATGCTGTTATATATCGATCCGGGAACCGGAAGTATGCTTGTGACCATAATAATAGGTCTTTTTGGAACCGGTCTGTATTTTCTGAGAAATATGCTGATCAAGGTTCGCTATATGGGTAAGAAAGAAAAAATAAGTAATGAAAAGCTTCCTGTGGTTATTTTTTCGGACAGTAAGGTTTACTGGAATGTATTCGAGCCTATTTGTGATGAGCTGGAAAAAAGAGGACAGCAGGCTGTTTATATGACTATGTCAGAGGATGACCCTGCCCTTGAAAAAAAATATGAACATGTTGAAACAAAGTTTATCGGAAACGGAAATACAGCATACGCAAGTCTGAACAGTCTTAATGCATCAGTTGTTCTTTCGTCTACACCGAGTCTGGATGTATTTCAGTGGAAAAGATCGAAGAATGCGGATTTCTATATTCATATCATTCATTCTCCAGGTGATATTACTATGTACAGAATGTTCGGAATCGACTATTATGATGCATTTCTTCTTTCCGGAGAGTTTCAGGGGGAGCAGGTAAGAAAGCTGGAAGAACTCAGAAATCTTCCTGAAAGAGAGATAGTATATTCCGGTATAACATATATGGATACACTCCGTAATAAATACGAGGAAGCAAAAAAGAAGGGCTCAAAAAAAGACGGGAACAAAACCATACTTCTTGCGCCTTCGTGGGGACCGAATGGTATCCTGAAAAAATACGGAGCAGGGTTTATAGAAAAGCTTATAGCTACCGGATATAATCTGGTGATCAGACCTCATCCTCAGTCTTATGTTTCCGAGGCTGAATATATGGAAGAATTGAAGAATAAATTTCCTGAAACAGATAAGCTGAAGTGGAACAGAGATACCGATAACTTTAAAGTGCTTTTGAATTCAGATATCATGATATCCGAATTTTCAGGTGTTATCTTTGACTATGCCATGGTTTTCAACAGACCACTCATATATACTACTCCTGATTTTGATAAAGCCATATATGACTGTGCATGGATAGATGATGAACTTTGGACCTATGATATACTTCCTGAGATAGGTATTGAGTTATCTGAGGATAAGTTTGATGATATAGGGGATATCATAAAGTCCTGTATAGATTCTGATAAGATGGCAGAGGGTAGAGAAAGAGCCAGAAGAGAAGCGTGGATGAACAGTGGTCATGCTGCCGAAACATCAGTTGATTATATTCTTGAGAAATTAGAAGAGCTTAAGGCTAAAGAACTCGAGGAATTAAAGAAGGCCGATACTGCAAAGAATAAATCAGATGATTCGGATGATGAAGATAATAAAGATGATACATCATCTGAATCAGAACAGAATGAATCGGAAGATTCAGAAGATTCGAAAGATAACGAAGAAATAAATGAGGTTTCAGAAACCGAAAAAGAGGATGAGTAAATGAGTTTTTCGGAAGTGTTATATTCATTTTTTATAAGACCTATAGAATTGATATTTGATGTTGTTTTCTATAGAGTTTTTCTCATAGTTGAAAATGTGGGTGTTACGATAATAGTCCTTAGTATTATTGTGAATCTTCTTGTGCTGCCTCTTTACAATCGTGCCGATAAGATACAGGCTGAGGAGAGTAAGAAAAAGAAAAAGATAAAAAAATGGGAAGATCATATAAAGGCAAACTTTAAAGGTAATGAGAGATTTATGATGCTCCAGACCTATTATCGTCAGTGTGATTATAAACCTTATCAGTCACTTAAAAGCGCTATGCCTCTGCTTCTTGAAATACCGTTCTTTATTGCGGCATTCCATTTTTTGTCAAACCTTACAGTACTTAACGGAACAAGCTTTGGTATATTAAAAAATCTCGGAGCTCCGGATAAGCTTCTGAAGATAGGCGATATGTCAATAAATGTACTGCCCATATTGATGACAGTTATCAATATCATATCTGCGACTATATATAACAGGACAGAGGGCTTTAAAGATAAACTGAAAACATATGCCATGGCATTGATTTTCCTTGTACTGCTGTATAACTCACCCTCAGGTCTTACATTTTACTGGACACTGAATAATGTATTCTCCCTGATAAAGAATATAGTTTACAGATTTATTCCTAAGAGAGAAGCAAAGAAGAAACCTTTTGTAAAGGACAGTGCTTTTGGATTTCTTTCTTCTACAGCTCTGCTTGCTGTTCTGACAGGTCTTTATATTCCGACAACCGTGATTAAATCATCTGTGCATGAGTTTATTGATATAGTAAAACTTGAGAATCCTATTAACTATATTATTATATGCTTTATTACAGCTCTTGGTTTTTTTGTGTTATGGCTTGGGATTTTTTACTGTCTCACAAATGAAAGATTCAGGAGTATATTCTCCAAGATAACATGCTCTCTTGCTATTATTGGTTTGCTGTTATATATTGTTATACCCGATGATTATGAAATCACAAGTAATTTGATTTACCGCGGTGAACCGACATATTCCATAACGCAGAATATTCAAGGAGTTATAATATTCGTTGCAGTGATACTGATTTGTTTCTTAATCTATAATAAAAGGAAAAATCTTATTATCAGTATTTTACTATCCGGTGTGGCGGTTTTTATGGGACTTGGAGTAACTAATCTGATATATATCAATAAAGAATTCAAGGTTAAGTCTGATAATCTTGAAAAATACGATGAGTATCCTGAAATTCATTTAAGTAAGAACGGGAAGAATGTCATCGTGATTATGATGGATAGAATGGTAAGTTATTATATCCCTTATATTTTCAATGAGAAGCCGGAGTTGTTTGAATACTATGATGGTTTTACATATTATCCGAATTCTGTAAGCTACGGGTCGGCTACGAATTCCGGTTCTCCCGGACTATATGGAGGATATGATTATATTCCGACCCGTATGAATGAACGGGATGATATGAAGCTTGTTGAAAAACAGAATGAAGCATTGAAGGTAATGCCTTCGCTTTTCTATGAAAACGGTTATGACGTTACAGTTTGTGACCCCACATATGCCGGTTATGAATGGGTTCCGGATCTCAGTATATATGATGAGTATCCTGGTATCCATAAATATATAACTAATGGAAGAATGAGCCCGGAAGAGTTTAGGGCTGATATGGATGGATTGTTAAAACGGAATTTGTTATTTTACAGTATATTCAGGACAAGTCCCACCATTATACGTGATAAAATATATGATTATGGAAATTATAATTCTGCAACCAAAGCATTTCAACTGGATGTTGGTTATCAGACAATTTACAATAGTACGATGGCAAAGGGATTGAGCGAAGAGTTCATGGCATCATATTGCGTGCTTAGTGGACTTCCTGGTATAACTCAGGTTGATGATACTGATAAAGGCAGTTTTATGATGATAAGCAATGATACAACTCATTCGGATGCTTTGCTTGCCGAACCGGATTATGTTCCCGTGATTAATGTAAATAATACTGAGTATGCCTCAACACATAAAGAGAGAGAAGATTGGAATGGAAATGTCCTTAATCTTTATGAGGGTGGAAAGCAGATTCAGAGAGTGGATGGAACATTTATGGACGGAGATATAGCAAAAGTTCTTCACTATCATATTAATGCTGCATCACTTCAGATGCTGGGATACTATTTTGAATACCTGAGGCAGCAGGGGGTGTATGATAACACAAGAATCATTATTGTTTCGGATCATTCTGCTCCTCTGAGTCTTGATAAAGACCTTATGTGTCTTCTGACATTTGAAGACGGATCAGAAACTTTGGATGATCTTCTGTCCTTCCAGAGCACATTACTTGTTAAGGACTTTAACAGTACGGGATTTAAAATGGATGAACAATTTATGACCAATGCCGATGTTCCTTCTATAGCAACGGATGGTATTATCGAAAATGCTAAGAATCCATTTACGGGTAATGAACTGAAGAGTAATCAGAAGAATGAAGCTCCGGTTAAGGTGATGGCAACAGATAATTTCAAGATTGAAGGTAATCATGGAA
>CACZLA010000069.1 GCA_902781895.1 uncultured Lachnospiraceae bacterium | reverse complement strand
TAAGGCAATCGATGGATATACACTTGAGAAGGTTACAATGAATGGAAATGAAACAGATAAGCCTGACAAAGATGTAAAGATAAGTGATGTAGAAGTAGCGGCAACAACCGGAGCAAAGGTTGAAGTAACAGATAACTACAGCAAGAATCCTGAAACCGGTAGTGTAGCAGTAACAAAGATCAAGGCATTAGGAAGTGATGACTTCCCTTCAGCAGATCAGACATTTGACTTTACAATTACACTTACTTATCCACAGGGAACAACTGATGCACAGAAGGCATTAGTATCCGTTGCTGATTCAACAAGCACTTCAGCAGCTACACTTAGCCAAGATTACAGCACAGCATCAGCTAAGCTGAAGGTTGGCGAAATATTAAAGGTTACAAATCTTCCTGATGGCACAACATATGTCATCGCCGAGGGTGATGTACCTGAGAATTATACAAAGGTAACTACAACAGGTCTCAGTGGAACGATTGATGTTTCAACTGCAGCAACAAAGGATATAGCAAAAGACTTTGCAAACAGTTATACAAAGCCTGTAGAGTATGGTGCTATTTCAATTACTAAGGAAGTTACAGGTGATGTAACAGATCCAAGCTATGACAACACCATTGAGTACACAGTCAATGTGAAGTTTAGTGCAGGTGGAACTTATAAAGTTACACTTCCTGGAGCAACCGACGCAACAGACGTTGAATTTGATGCTGATACACCAAAGCAATATACACTTAAGGATACAGATGTTCTGCTTATTGAACAGGTTCCTGTAGGCGTAGATTATACAGTTACTGAAGAAGATATTGCACCTGAAACAGCTGCAAAGGGTTATGCAAAGGGAACTATCACAAATGATAGTGGAACAGTAGCAAAGGATACTACAGCAGTTGTAACTGTTGGAAATACTTATACTAAGCCTATCCCGGTTGCAGAGCTTACACTCAGTAAGGTTGTAGAGAATCCTGATCAGGCTTCAATTCCTGCATCATTCAAGATAGCAGTCAGAGTTGGAGACGGAAATGATTACATTCAGGATGAGAATGGTACTATCGGAGCAGCTATACATTACTTTGATGTAGCACCTGGTGCTGATGTTACAATCCAGAATGTTCCTGTAGGAACTACAGTTCATATCGATGAGGACAGAACAGCAGCTAAGTCTACAGAACAGGATGTACAGCTTAAAGTAACTGGAACAACAGAACTTGTTATTGATGCTGATTCAACAAAGAATGTTGCAGAAGTAACTAATACATATACAAGACTTGTACCTAAGACACTTTCTATAACAAAGACTATAACCGGTGGAGCAACAACAACAGCACCTTATAGCTTTACAGTAAGTACAACAGATGCAACAGGAGCTACTAAGTACCTGCAGGCAGATGGTACACTTGGAGATGCAGCAGTTACATTTACGGTAACAACTGATACACCAAAGACTATCACTATTGATGAGTCAGCAGTTGGTTATACATACACAGTTAATGAGGATACAACAAATGTACCTGAGATCGGTGGATATACATTTGATGCAGCCGGAAGTACAACAAGCGGAAGTGCTGAAATATCAGCTACTGTTACATCAGGAGCAGTTGATCTCATTAATAAGTATGACAAGGTTATTCCTAAGAAGGAAATAAGTATCAGCAAGGTTGATGCTACAAATTCTAAGGAAATTGCAGGAGCTGAGCTTACACTTTACAGTGTGGATGCAGCAGGCAAGCTTACAAAGCTTACAAGCTGGACTTCATCAGCAACAGAGGTTTATAAGTTTACTATTGAAGCCGGTAACTATGCGATAGAAGAGACTATTGCACCTGAAGGCTATCAGAAGAAGACAAGCCTCGTTAAGTTTAATCTCAGTTTTGATGCAGAAGGAAATGCAGTAACAAAGGTTACAGAAGGTCCTGGAAAATACGATGCAGCAAACGACAGAATAGTATTTGAGAATGATCCTATAAAGGTTACAACAGGAAAACTTTCAGTACATGTTGTTGAAGAGAAGACCGGACGTGATGTACCTAATGCAGAAGTTAAAGTTGAGTATCCGGACGGAACAGAGAAGACATTCAAGACAAATGATAAGGGTGAAATTGTTGATGAAAAGGGCAAGACACCTATCGATGTTCCTGCTGGAAAGTACAAAGTAACAGTTGTCAAAGTACCTGATGGTTATGAAGTAACAACAGGTGAGACCGGTACAGTAGATGTTCCTGAAAATGGTTCGGGACGTCACGAAGCTAAGATCCTTCCGAAGACCGGTGGACTTACAATTCTGGTTCTTGAAGAAGGAACAAACAGAGTAGTACCTGGAGCTACTGTAGAAGTAGAAGCACCTGAAGGAAAGACATTCCCTGATGGTTCAACTAAGATAATAGTTACAACAGACAAAGATGGTAAGGCAACATCTTACCAGGGTAAGGACGGAAAGACTATCGATCTTACAACCGGACTTGAGCCTGGTGATTACAAGATAACAGTTACTAAGGTACCTGATGGATATAAGGTTTCAACAGGACAGACATCAACTGTAACAGTTAAGAAGGGTGAGGTTGCAGAGCATGTAGCACTTATTTCTACAGCAGATAAAGCCCCTGATACACCTTCAGCTGGTCCTAATACACCAAGTTCATCAACAACACCTAAGACACCGGCAACGACTACTTCAGTTAACACCGGAGACAGCATGAATGTTGTACCTTACATCATAATAATGGTTCTTGCACTTGCTGGAATTATAATTGTATTTTTCAGAAAGAGAAGAACAAATAAATAACTTTGAATCAATTTGATAGAAGAGTTAAAATAAAGGTGCAGGACTGCGGTCCTGCACCTTTTTATTTATTCACTGCAATAGATGAGAGTATATTTACAGCCTCTTCGATACGTTCAAGTGGAACTGAGGAATAGTTAACCATGAATGAACGCTCGGAGACGGCTGTTATTTTTATGTTTTTTTCTAAGCATTTTTCAATGAATTCATCATCGGATATGCTTAGCTTCAGGTTAATAAGGAAATGTAATCCGGACTGTTCTTCACTTATTTCAGATATATCAGCAAGAGGACCGGATTTTATTGATTTAAGGAGCAGATCTCTCTTTCGTCTTGACGCAGTTCTCATACGATTGATATGTTTTTCGTAGTGTCCCTCTGACATAAATCTGGCCAAAGTCAGCTGCTCAAAGGTTGAAACCGGACAGGAGTAGAATGAGAACTTTTCAAAGTATTCATTCATCAGGTGGTCGGGAAGAACCATATAGCTGATACGGATAGTTGATGCCAGACTCTTCGTGAAAGTGTTTGTATATATAACTCGTTCATTTTTGTCAATACTGAAAAGAGACGGGATCGGAAGACCGCTGAGTCTGAATTCACTGTCGTAGTCATCTTCGATGATGTATCGAGACTGATTTCTTTGACTGTCATTTGCCCAATTCAGTAATTCATATCTTCTTTTTATGGGCATTGTTATTCCCGTAGGGAAATGATGGGACGGAGTAGTATGAACAACATCAACGTCTTTTTTATATAGTAATTCAGGAATGATTCCGGAATCGTCTATCTTTATCCTGACAGTTTTTACATTATTGGACTTCATCAAAAGATATATTTTTTCATATCCGGGATTTTCTGTTGCATAGATTTTATTATATCCTAACAGCTGAATGAGAATGCTGTAAATTGTTTCTGTTCCTGCACCTATAATAATATTTTCAGGATTAGCGTTAAAACCTCTGAATTCTTTAAGATGGTTTGCGATAGAAAGTCGTAGTTCATGCATACCATTTGACGGAGAATTAGTCATTAGTCTTTTTTGATCTTCTGAGAGAATCCCCCTGTTAATCTTAGCCCATGTTGAAAATGGAAAAGTAGATGGGTCGGTGGCGTTTGAGGTAAAATCCGCAAAAAAAGAACATGGCTGAGCGGGGGCTTTTTTATTGTTCGTTTCATTTTCTTTTTTGTTGAAAGAATTGGTAAGAGCCCGGGAAAGTCCTGAGTCTTTATCCAGGTTGAGATTGCTGGCGTAGAATCCTTTCCGGGGTTGTGAGTATATATATCCCTCAGCCATAAGCTGGCTGTACGCATTTTCAACGGTAATAACACTGATAGAAAGCTGCTTGGCAAGGCTTCTTTTTGAAGGCAGATGACAGTTGGCCGGTATTTCACCCGATAGTATGTCGCTTCGAATATATTGATACAGTTGTTCATATAGCGGTTTTTCGTTATTATCTGAAAATAAATATGACAGCATGATTACTCCTTTTTTATCTGACATTATTTATATTATTAAAAACCATAATAATAATAAGGTCAATAATTATTGTAAATTGATATAGATAACCAATAGTATAAGTTATGGATAACTTTGACTATGGGATATCCAACTGACCTTATTAAAAATAGTAAAACTGGCTATTTAAATAATGTCAGACATGTGAGACAATACGTTCAAATTTATGAAGTGGACGCGTGTTGTCTCATTGTTTTATATCGGAGGTTTTATAATTATGAAAAGAATTCTTACTATTCAGGACATCTCATGTCTCGGAAAATGCTCAATAACTGTAGCACTTCCAATCATCTCGGCAATGGGTGTTGAAACAACTATTCTCCCCACGGCAGTTCTTTCAACTCATACTATGTTCCCTGACTTTACAGTCAAGGATCTGACGGATCAGCTGCTCCCCATCACTGAGCATTGGAAGAGTCAGAACGTGAAGTTCGATGCCATCTATACAGGTTATCTTGGATCTGCTGAGGAAATCGAGATAGCTAAAAAGATATTTGCTGACTTCGGTGGTGACGATACACTTATCTTCATCGACCCTGTTATGGCAGATAACGGAAAGCTTTACCCTGCATTTGATCTTGAATATGCAAAGCTTAATGCAGGACTTTGTGGTGAGGCTGATATCATAGTTCCGAACCTGACAGAGGCTTGTTTCATGACAGACACAGAGTATAGAGAGGATTATGACAAGGCTTACATCGATGAGCTTCTTCAGAAGCTTGCTAGGCTTGGTGCCAAGAAGGTTATCCTTACAGGTATTGCATTTAACGATGGAAAGACCGGTGTTTACGGACTGGACACAGTTACAGGTGAGACCATCGCTTATGAAAATGATCATATAGACGCAAGCTTCCACGGAACAGGAGATATTTTTGCCAGCGTATCCGTTGGTGCTCTGACAAGAGGGCTCAGCTTAAAGGATGCATTTAAGCTTGCAGCCGACTATACAGCAGACACTATACGTGCAACACTGGATAATCCGGCAAAGCCATGGTATGGAGTTGACTTTGAAGCAACTATACCTCAGCTTGTTGATGAACTCAGAAAGCTCATTTAGATATTTTCGCACAAGTATACATAATATATATTATGTATACTTGTGCTCTTTTTCTTGTAATAAAGGAGTCGGAAGGAACGGTTCTCTTAGTTGAAGGGGACGGTTCTCTTAGTTGAAGGGGACGGTTCTCTGAGTCGAAGGGGACGGTTCTTCAGTGGCACATGTTTTTCAATGTGCCAATGGAGAACTGTCCCCGTAGACTTGGAGAACCGTCCCTGTTTCATATTTAAAATAATTCCACTTGCAAGAACTTCGACGCTATGTGATAATTACCTAGTTAAGGAATTATCGATATAGTACAATTAGGGACAGATCTGTGCCAATCACACTTCGTGTGCTTGCAAGCCTTGTTACACAAGTCTTGGTTCTGCTTCGCAGAACGCATCCTTCGCTATGCTATGGAGCAACGATTTCTAACGAAATCGTTACCTGATGTTACATAGAAGAACCGTCCCCGTATGGAACATAAGGAGTATGTATGGGAAAACTGATTTGTGACAATATATCGGAGATAATTGCTGATATTGTGGCTGATTCTTGCGTTAAGCGTTTTGAATATACAATGGAAACTTCGCTGAAATTAATGCGTAAATACCTCAAATTGGCTTATGCTAAAGATGATAAAGAGTTGACAGTCAATAACATCTTTCGTCTTATGGCTGGTTATGATATGATTGAAGATTGGGAAAATTGGAAACTTTATTACGCCAAACGTAATGATACTTCACACGAATATAATATTGAAAAAGC
>CACZLA010000068.1 GCA_902781895.1 uncultured Lachnospiraceae bacterium | reverse complement strand
GATGATATAAGTATCAAAAGTCAAAATGCTTTCCTGCTTGCAGGAAAAGATAAAAACATATATAAGGTGTTTTATGAAATTTCGCGTTGTAGAAAATGTTTATACAGAATTTAATAGCGAAAAATCCTTCAAAAAAATGCTTAGAAGTATAGCCCGGAGACGTCCGGTACCAGGCTTGTTTGTAATTACCGAACCACTTTTTGAAACAGGGGTTATGGAGATATACAATTATAATGAGCTGCTTCAACCGTTCTATATGAAACAGAAACGTACGGTTCATGTACTGGGAATAGCCGGTAACAGAGATAAAGCAAAGGAAGTTGTTTGTGATATTCTGGATGATATATATAAGGAATATAACAGTCCGGATATTAACGGTTTCTTTGGGATAGGCGGTGGTTTATGACTATATTACTGACTATTCTGAAGATTATAGGAATCATTCTTCTTGCTGTTATCGGACTGGTTCTCTTTATCATACTTCTTTTCCTTTTTGTGCCCATGTGCTACAAGGTTAAAGCAGTTCATAATGAAAATGAAACCAATGTGGAGTTTACCTTTAATTATTTATCTGCCAGAATCAGGGCATCCTTTATTAAGGGTGAAGGGCTGAAATATAAGGCAAAGTTTTTGTTTTTAACATTAAAGGATTCGGAGAAGAATGATGAATATGAGGGAGAGGAAACCGGAGATGTAATGGATCTCGAGCCTGATGAATATCCTGAAATAGAAGATGCTCCCCATATCGAGTTGGAAAACGAATCTCCAGTCCAAGATTCCGGTGTAGATGAAGCAATCAACACAAATACTCAGATTGAAGCAGCTGCTACCGGTGATACGACAGCTGCGGAAGGAATTGATATTTCGTCTGTTTCGAATGTTTCCGGTGAAACTGCAGATGAGGATTCATCTTTGGAGGACGAACCGGATATTTCCCAGATGTCCGAAAAAGAGTATAAGAAATATCTGAAGAAGCAGAAAAAAGAAGAAAAGAAACGAAAGAAACAAAAGAAAAAATCCGGTGAAGAAAGTATTGAGGATGATACAGAAAAGGCCGATGTTTTTGATAAGATAGAAGATACACTTGATAATTTAAATGAAAAATATGATAAGGCTATGGACAAATATGACAAGGCAATGATCAAATATGATCATGTACAGCAGTTCCTTGATCAACCATTTGTACAAAACACCTTTAGACGTGTACTTAAAATTATCACGAGATTCTTCGGAACCGTAAAGCCGAAGAAAAGCTCAGGATATATACATTACGGACTTAGTTCATCTGCAAGTACCGGAGAGATCCTCGGAAAACTGGGAATGTTTTATCCTTTATATGGCAGCTGGCTGACCATAGAACCTGATTTCTACAATAAGGTTATTGAAGGAAATCTCGAGATAAAAGGAAGGATATATGTTTTCAGATTTGTATTCCCGATAATCCGGCTTTTGATAAGCAGAGATTTCTGGAGAACATATAAGCTTGCTAAGAAGATATAAATGTAAAGTTGAAATATTTAAAAATTGGAGGTTATCATGGCAAACGGAAATGATTTTAATGCAACAGTAGGTTCATTATTCAGAGGAATGGATGCATTTCTTACATCAAAATCTGTAGTGGGTGAGCCCATACAGATAGGAGATACAACTATTATTCCTTTATGTGATGTAAATTTCAGTGTCGGTGCAGGTGCATTTGGCGGAAAAAGAGGAGACAAAACAGGCGGTGGTATGGGTGGAAAGCTTTCACCTTCAGCTATCATTGTTATTAAAGACGGATTTTCTCAGATAATCAATGTAAATGAGGAAAAGGGAAGTCTTGTAAAGGTTGTTGAGATGATACCTGATGTTGCCGATAAGGTAAAAAAGGTATTAAACAGAAAACAGGTTACTGATGAAGAAATGGATCAGATAAATGAATTTGCAGATGGACTCGAGGATACAGAAATATAAAAAAGCCCTAAAATAAGGACTTTTTGTAGTGCCGGCGGCGGGGGTCGAACCCGCACGGTGTTGCCACCAACAGATTTTGAGTCTGCCTTGTCTGCCAATTCCAACACGCCGGCTGAACAAGTGAAATCTTATCATATAGATATATTTGTGTCAATAAACAGGAGGATAAATTATGCGTAAAAGAATATATACCATTGCTTTACTGATAGGTATGTTATTTACCGCTGTTTTCGTTTCTGAGGATGCATATGCAGCACCTGACGGAAAATGGTTAACCGTCAGTGGTATCTGGTGGTTCAAATATTCAGATGGTAATTATGCTACAAATGAATATATAGATGGTTGCTGGATGGATAATTCAGGTGTATACGTAGCAAAATGGAGTGGTGGTACCTGGAACAGTGATGCAACCGGCTGGTGGTATCAGGCAAATGGATGGTATCCTACAAATACCTGGCTTAAAATAGACGGCTCATGGTATTACTTCAAAGCTGACGGTTACATGGCTCAGAAAGAGTGGAACGGAGATTATTATCTTGGTGAAGACGGTGCCATGGTTACTGATACTTATGTGGGCAGATACTACATAGATAAAGACGGAAAATGGGATTCACAGTATGATAAAGAGCAGTGGGAGGTTGATCTTCCTGAAGAACTCGTAACCAATATAAAGGCTTCAAAGAATGAAAATGGTGAAGTAAGTTTAAATAAACTGCTGGAATGCTATGGCTTTACAGGTACTCAGTCAGGAATGGCTAAGGACAAAAAGGTTATAAAGGCCATCACTTCCGAAACACCTAAGATCATTGAAATATGGGATAATGATAAATATTATAAGTTCGATGTTAAAACAAGCGGTGACTTTAAGTTCGGTGATTATTATTTAACAAAGGATGATGTGTTAAATATTCATAATTTTATAAAGACCGGCGATACCAGCAAATTCCAGGTACAGAAGAATCCGCATAAACCAACAACTTAAATTTTTGAGTGCATTATATGACATATCATTAGGAGGATCATTATGAATATACTTGTCACAGGCGGTACCGGATATATCGGTTCTCATACAGTAGTTGAGCTTATTAAGGCAGGTCATGATGTAGTTATTTTTGATAACCTTTATAACTCTAAAGAGGTGACTCTTGATTATATAAAAAATATAACGGGTGTAAAACCTAAGTTTTATAAGGCTGATATGCTTTCCATCGAGGAAATGGAGCCTATCTTCAAAGAGAATACATTTGATGCTGTAATACATTTTGCGGGACTTAAGGCTGTGGGTGAATCAGTACAGCTGCCCCTTAAGTATTATGAGAATAACCTTTCCGGAACCATAAATCTTTGTAAGCTTATGGATAAGTATAACTGTAAAAGGATTATATTCTCATCCTCTGCAACAGTTTACGGTTCTCCTGAAAGCTGTCCTATTACTGAAGATTTTCCGCTTTCAACTACTAATCCATATGGAACGACAAAGCTGTTTCTTGAGAGAATTCTCAGCGATCTGACAGTTCCGGATCCGGACTGGAAGGTTATACTTCTCAGATATTTTAATCCTATAGGAGCTGATGAAAGCGGACTGATAGGTGAATCACCTAATGGTATTCCTAATAATCTTATGCCTTATATCATACAGGTTGCTCTTGGTAAGCTTCCTGAGCTTGGTGTGTTCGGAAATGATTATGATACACCTGACGGAACCGGAGTAAGAGATTATATTCATGTTACAGACCTTGCACTGGGACACGTAGCTGCTGTGGACAGGATCAGTAAAACTGAAGGCGTGGATATCTATAACCTGGGAACAGGAACAGGTTACAGTGTTCTTGATATAGTTAAAGCATTTGAAAAAGCAAATGATATTAAGATTCCATATACAATAAAGCCCAGAAGACCGGGTGATATAGCCATGTGCTATGCCAATCCGTCTAAGGCTAAGGAAGAGCTTGGCTGGGAAGCAAAATTCGATCTGGAAAGAATGTGTAAGGATTCATGGAGATTTGCCGAAATCACACTCAGAAATTCTTAATTCATTTTGATCTATTAAAACAAGATTTGGAGTAATACAAATGTCAGACAGACAGACTGTTGAAAACAGAAGACTGCAGAGGGAGATTCAGCGAAAAAAAGAACGAAACAGACAGCTGAGACGCAGGAGAAACAGAAGGATAGTTATCCTTTGTTCGTTATTTTCCATAATAATCATTCTGACTGCAATATTTATTATAGTTCATTCTATTTCCGATAAATCAAAGCTCAGGGATGAAGGAATCAAGGCTTTTGAAAGCGGAGATTATCAGACGGCTATTGAAAAGTTCAATCATTCACTCAATAATGAACAATGGTTTTCTTCTAAAATGGATTTTGATACGGGACTTTATCTTTCAGCCTGTTATATGAGAACCGGAGATTACCAGAAGGCTTCAGCTAATTACAAGTATATGCTTGATAATTACAGTTCTTCATCAGCTACGGTGGATGAGGATAAGCTTACAGGCTTTAAGCTGCTGGCGGATGCACTTGAAGAATCAGGAAATGGTAATATAAGTGAGTCTACGATCAATCAGCTGAAAAAAGAGCTGGATGATGGAAATACATCTGTCAGTCTTTATCTCGGTACCTGTTATCAGCAGATGGGTGAATATGAGGAAATGATAAAGTATTACAATATGTATATTGATGAGTATGGAATTAATACCTATATAGCTTATCAGCTTTCTGCATATTACCTGGATATCGATGATACTGAGACTGCTTCCGGTATAGTTAATAAAGGACTTAATGCCGGTGATGATCTCTATCTTGATAAGGTTCTTTTCAATGATGTGATAATTACCGAAAAAAGTCATGACTATGCAGGTGCACTGCAAAAGGCAGAGTCCCTTGTAAATAAATATCCGAATGAAGAGTCATATCAGAAAGAATATGATTTCTTATATTCAAGAGTAAATATAGATTCAAATCCAGTACATACGGAGGGTGACGCTGATGTCACAGACTGAGACTAATGAGATTACCTGAGACTTTTAAAAATAAAATGAGAGAGCTTCTGCAAGATGAATACTCTGATTATGAGAAAAGTTTATCTGAGCCGATGTATAACTGTCTCAGGGTTAATACATTAAAAATATCTGTTTCGGATTTTCTGAAGATATCTCCATTTAGTCTTACTCCCGTACCATGGACTGATAATGGTTTTTATTATGATGCTTCAGTGGACTCACCATCGAAGCATCCTTTTTACTATGCAGGCTTATATTATCTGCAGGAGCCCAGTGCATGTCTTCCTGCGGCAACCATTCCCATAGAGGAAGGAGACAGAGTCCTTGATATCTGCGCCGCTCCGGGAGGTAAGTCAACGGAGCTTGCAGCTAAGCTTAAGGGAACCGGACTTCTTGTTTCGAACGATATAAGCGCTTCCAGACTTAAGGCTCTGCAAAAGAATATGGAGGTCTTCGGCGTAAGAAACTCTATAGTTACATGCGAGACTCCCGAGAATCTTGCCGGATACTTCGAAGGCTATTTCGATAAGATACTTATTGATGCTCCCTGTTCAGGTGAAGGAATGTTCAGGAAATCAAACAGTATGATAACGGCCTGGGAGCAGAATGGAAATGAAAAGTTTATCAGTATTCAGAAGTCTATTCTCAAAGAAACGGTAAAGATGCTGAGACCCGGAGGATGTCTTTTGTATTCAACCTGTACATTTGATCCGGGAGAGGATGAATGTCAGGTACTTTACTTGAAGGAACTGAGACCCGATCTTAAGATAATGCCTATTGATTATCATGAGGGCTTTGTTCCCGGACAACCTGAGTGGGCCGGTTCCGATGATGAAAGTCTTAAGAATACATTTCACCTGTTCCCTCATAAGATAAAAGGCGAAGGTCATTATGTGGCATTGCTTAGATCTGAGGGTGACTGTGAAACCCAGTATATAAATGAATATAATCTTATGGAGTATAAAGGTGGTACAAAGGAGATAGATGAATTTCTGTCTCATGTGAATTGCAGTGACCTGTCAAAGCTTGAGCTCAGAAATAACAAGCTGTTTCTTGTGCCTGAGGGTTCTCCGGAGCTTCGTTCAATGAGAATAATGAGACGGGGAGTATATCTGGGTGAGCTTAAGAAAAACAGATTTGAACCCAGTCAGTCATTTGCAATGATCCTTAAGGGGGATGATTTTGATAATGTACTCAGTCT
>CACZLA010000067.1 GCA_902781895.1 uncultured Lachnospiraceae bacterium | reverse complement strand
AAAAGGAAAAGCCATTCGGAGTTATCGTTCAGTTTGGTGGACAGACTCCACTTAACATTGCCCGCGAACTTCAGGAAAACGGCGTAAACATCCTCGGTACATCAATTGACTCAATCGACATCGCCGAAGACCGCGACCTCTTCCGCCACATGATGGAAAAGCTTGAAATCCCAATGCCGGAAAGCGGAATGGCAATTGACTTTAATGAAGCTAAGGCTTGTGCTGACAAGATTGGTTACCCTATCATGATTCGTCCAAGCTTCGTTTTGGGCGGACGTGCTATGGAAATAGTTGCTAACGAGGATATGCTGAGGCATTATCTGAAGACTGCAGTTGAAGTGGATGAAGACCGTCCGGTTCTTGTAGATAAATATATAGTCGGTAAAGAGGTTGAGGTGGATGCCATCTGTGATGGTACAGAGGTGTTCCTTCCGGGTATCATGGAACTGGTTGAGAGAACGGGAGTTCATTCCGGTGACAGTACAAGTGTTTATCCTCCTTATTCCATTTCCGATAAGGTTAAGGATACTATCATCGAGTATACCTCGAAGCTGGGACTCGGTATCGGAATCGTAGGACTTTTCAATATCCAGTTCATAGTTGATACTGAGGATAATGTTTATATCATCGAGGTAAATCCGCGTGCTTCAAGAAGTGTACCGTTCCTTTCAAAATCAACAGGCTACAGTCTGGTTGATATAGCTACGAAGGTTATGCTTGGACACAGCCTGAAGGAGCAGGGTTACATGGGATGTGCACCTGAGGGTGGTGTGAAGGATAAGAAGTTCTGGTATGTAAAAGCTCCGGCATTCTCCTTTGCAAAGCTGAACGGCATGGATGCATATCTTTCGCCGGAAATGAAGTCCACAGGTGAGGCTATCGGATATGACAAGAGTTTGAAGAGAGCATTTTATAAGGCTCTGCAGGCTTCCGGAATAAAGATGAAAGAGTACGGAACAGTTATGGTCACTCTTGCCGATGAAGATAAGGACGAAGCACTTCCGCTTATAAGAAGATTCTACGAGCTCGGTTTCAATATTGAGGCTACAGTGGGCTCAGGAGTTTATCTGAAAGAACATGGAATAAAGACTAGAATCAGGGGGAAGCTCAGTGACGGAAGTGATGAGGTTATCCGTTCTATCGAGGCCGGCTACGTAAGCTATATTATAAATACGAGAGCCATTCTTTCGGGAATACATTACGGAGACGGAGCTGAGATACGAAGAAGTGCCATAATGAACGGAGTGACAATGTTTACGTCGCTGGATACTGTAAGGATACTTCTTGATGTACTGGAGGATATTACACCAAGGATATCAACGATTTAACTTAAGGATGAGTTATTTGGAAAGGTTAAAGGCCATGAATTATAAATTAGATGAAATAATGGAATATATCGAGGAAGAGGATGCGAAGTTTATCCGTCTGGCTTTCAGAGATGCATTTGGTGTTCAGAAAAACATTTCCATAATGCCGAATGAAATAAGAAAAGCATTTGAAGAGGGAATTCCCATTAATGCAAAGTCAGTTGAAGGCTTCGAAAACTATAAGGATTCAACCCTGTTTTTGAAACCGGATCCGGCAACCCTTGCGGTTCTTCCCTGGAGACCTGACAGTGGCAGAGTAGTGAGAATGTTCTGCGATGTATGTACAGGTGACGGAAATCCCTATGAAGCAGATACGAGAGAAATACTTAAGGCGGCAGTAAGGAAGGCTGATGAGGCAGGAGTAGAGTTCAGATTCGGCTCAGAGTCCGAGTTTTATCTTTTCACAAAGGATGACGAAGGAAGACCTACAGATCAGCCTTATGATGAAGCAGGCTATCTTGATATTGCACCTCTGGACAGAGGTGAGAATATCCGACGTGATATCTGTCTCACCATAGAGGAAATGGGTCTGACTCCTGAGAGGTCACATCATGAGAGAGGTCCCGGACAGAATGAGATAGATTTCCATTACGGTAAGCCTCTGAAGGCTGCAGATCAGATGACTACATTTAAAATGGTAGTCAGCACCGTTGCGGACAGAAACGGTCTTTATGCAGATTTTTCACCGCTTCCGTTAAAGGATAAGCCGGGAAATGGATATCATATAAATGTATTTGCACAGGATAAAGACGGAAATGATGTAGTTAAATATGCAGCAGCGGGAATCATTGAAAAGATACGTGATATAACTCTGTTCCTTAATCCTTCGGATATTTCATATTCGAGATTCGGTAACAGCACTGCACCTGACAGAGTAAACTGGTCAAGTCAGGGAGATTCCGAGCTTATGTATATTACGGATTATCACGGAAAGACAAGAGTTGAACTGAGATCCCCGGATGCATCCAGCAATCCGTATCTTGTTTATGCACTTTTGATCCATGCAGGTCTCTATGGAATAGAGAATAAACTTGAGCTTCCGAAGGAGCTGGATGAAGAAGGACTGCTTCTTCCTCAGTCAAAAAAGGAAGCAGGAAAGATCGTTGAGAACAGTGAGTTTATTAAAAACATACTTCCCGAAGCGATAGTAAATAAATATCTTATAAAAAGATAAATGGATCGACAGTTTGTAATACATTATTGATGGAAGATTTTTATGGCACGAAACAGTGATAGACAGTATTCGGTACTTATCGTATCGACATCTGAACAATTTAATATGGTGGTTAAAAGATCGCTCCCGGGTGGAAGATTTAAAACCATAGAAATTAAGAAAAGTGCCTCAACGGCGGGGCGCGCACTTCTGGAACGAAGCTATGAGCTGGTGATCATCAATTCACCGCTCAGCGATGAACTGGGGGTTGATTTTGCTATGGAAACTGTTTTAAAATATAATGCAAATGTTATATTGACCGTCCCAAATCCGATATATGATGATGTAACTGAAAAGCTGGTGGATCATGGTGTTATAACAATTCCCAAACCGATAGACATGAAGGCTCTCAGCAGAGGTATCAGGATCGCATGTGCAATGCAGGATAAGCTCATCAGTAGTACGGCTAAGATAAAGAAGCTGGAAAATAAGATGGAAGAACTGAGGTTGATAAACAGAGCGAAGCTGATACTGGTTGAAAAAGGAATGAGCGAAGACGAAGCACATGAGTATATCATCAGAAAGGCTATGGATAACGGACTCACAAAGCGGCAGGTTGCTGACGAGATAATCGATGATTAAAACTATAAAAGGATAGGACTGTGCTATGGGAACGATTGACAAGGAAAAGGTTTACGAGGATATCAGAAGATTCATTTACAAATATACACATGAGGCAGCACTTACATATCCTGTGTCTGATGACTATACGGATCTGGCCAGAGATATGCGTTATTCTAAAACAATCCTGAGAATTAAGTTTCCGGAAACCCATCATATGAGACCGGGTCAGACTATGGAAAGGGTTATATTCGAATCAGACAAGCCCATAGGCGAAGAGCTTGGTTATAACTACGTTGTATCAATGGGCGGTGAGGTTGATGTGGTTTATTATATTGAGGAAGGAATAGAGCTGACTGAAGACGAAAGAGATCTTTATCAGTGGATATGTGATCAGATATTCCTTGTATATGGAAAACAGCAGGTTGTGGATGTTCTGAATCTTGTTTCCAAGGTCAAGACACCGAAGCACTAATAAAAAACAAATTATCAACTCATTATCGGATTCAATCCGGTGATGAGTTTTTTTATGATGATATTTTATACGGATGTTATTTATTCTGTTATTTTCAGTTTTAATAGTATGATATGAAGAAAGTTTCCCCTTTTCTCATATCATGGATTGTGGTATTATAACATTTAACGTTATTCTAAATGTCATACGGAGTGCTTGGTACATTTTCAACCGGTGTGGGATCTACCGATATGGCACGGACCCGAAAGGCCCATAAATCAAACTATTGATGCAGTCGGAGAGAAGTATGGTCATACATTTGACCTTGACAAAGAGGCTGAGCGGGTAGAGAATGCTGTGAAGAAAGTTCTCGCAGAAGGATATCGTACTATTGATATCGCTAAGCCGGGCGAGGCACAGGTTAAATGTGATGAGATGGGAAGTCTCATCACTGAGAGAGTATAATTATTAATACTATATAGAAGTATTTTTCAAAGGAGAAAAACTATGCAGAGTGATAATATGAAATGTGGTCTTCAGCAGGCACCGGCACGTTCACTTCTGAACGCACTGGGATACACCGCTGAAGAAATCAAGAAACCTATGGTCGGTATCGTATGTTCCTACAACGAGATAGTACCCGGACATATGAACCTTGATAAGATAGCAGAGGCAGTTAAGCTTGGAGTTGCAGAAGCAGGTGGTACACCTGTTATGTTCCCGGCTATCGCAGTCTGCGACGGAATCGCCATGGGTCATATAGGAATGAAGTACAGCCTTGTAACAAGAGATCTTATAGCTGATTCAACTGAGGCTATGGCTATAGCTCATCAGTTTGATGCACTTGTAATGATACCTAACTGTGATAAGAACGTTCCCGGACTTCTTATGGCTGCAGCAAGAGTAAATGTACCAACTGTATTTGTATCAGGTGGTCCTATGCTTGCAGGTCATATCCATGGAAGAAAGAGAAGTCTTTCATCAATGTTCGAGGCAGTCGGAGAGTACACTGCCGGAAAGATCACAGAAGCAGATGTTACTGAGTTTGAGGAAAAGGTTTGTCCTACCTGCGGTTCATGTTCAGGTATGTATACAGCTAACTCCATGAACTGTCTGACAGAGGTTCTCGGTATGGGACTTCCGGGAAATGGAACCATCCCTGCAGTTTATTCAGAGAGACTCCGTCTCGCAAAGAGAGCAGGATATGCTGTAATGGATATGCTTGAGAAGAACATCCGTCCACGTGATATCATCACTAAGGATGCAATCCTCAATGCTCTTACAGTTGATATGGCACTTGGTTGTTCAACAAACTCAATGCTTCATCTTCCTGCAATCGCTCATGAGATCGGATTTGATTTTGATATATCATTTGCAAATCCTATCAGCGAAAAGACTCCAAACCTGTGCCATCTGGCACCGGCAGGTCCTACATATATGGAAGACCTGAATGAGGCAGGTGGAGTGTATGCCGTCGTTAACGAGCTTTGTAAGCTCGGTCTCATAAATGAAGATTGTATGACTGTAACCGGTAAGACTATCGGTGAGGCAGTTAAGAATAGTGTGAATAGGAACCCTGAGGTAATACGTCCTACAGATAATCCATATTCTGCAACAGGCGGACTTGCAGTACTCAAGGGAAATCTTGCACCGGATGGTTCTGTAGTTAAGAGATCTGCAGTTGTACCTGAGATGCTTAAGCATGAAGGACCTGCAAGAGTCTTCGATTCAGAAGAGGATGCAATCGCAGCTATCCTTGGTGGCAAGATCGTTGAAGGTGATGTAGTAGTTATTCGTTACGAAGGACCTAAGGGCGGCCCTGGTATGAGAGAGATGCTTAACCCAACATCTGCTATCGCAGGTATGGGACTTGGAAGCACAGTTGCTCTTATTACTGACGGACGTTTCTCAGGCGCAAGCCGTGGAGCATCTATCGGACACGTTTCACCTGAGGCTGCTGTTGGCGGACCTATCGCACTTGTAGAAGAAGGCGACATGATCGAGATAGATATCAATAATTATTCGATCACACTCAAGGTAAGTGATGAGGAGCTTGCAAAGCGTAAGGCTGCATGGACACCTCGTGAGCCGAAGGTAACAACAGGTTACCTTGCACGTTACGCATCAATGGTTACAAGCGGTAACCGCGGTGCTATTCTTGAGATACCACATGCTTAAAAGGAGTGAATTGTTATGCAATTAACAGGTTCAGAAATAGTTATAGAATGTTTAAAGGAACAGGGAGTAGATACTGTTTTCGGTTTTCCGGGCGGTACTATTCTGAATGTTTATGATGAATTATATAAACACAGTGATGAGATACATCATGTACTTACATCACACGAGCAGGGCGCAAGCCATGCTGCAGACGGATATGCAAGAGCAACAGGAAAGGTAGGAGTCTGTATGGCAACCTCCGGTCCCGGTGCAACAAATCTTGTAACAGGAATAGCTACAGCGTATATGGATTCCATTCCCGTAGTAGCTATCACTGCAAATGTCGGAGTAGCACTTCTTGGTAAGGACAGCTTTCAGGAGATAGATATCGCCGGAGTTGTTATGCCTATAACAAAGTACAGCTTTATTGTAAAGAATGTTCATGAGCTTGCAGATACAATAAGACGTGCATTCAAGATAGCTCAGTCAGGACGTCCCGGTCCGGTACTTGTAGATATCACAAAGGACGTAACTGCTGCAAAGGCTGACTATACTTA
>CACZLA010000066.1 GCA_902781895.1 uncultured Lachnospiraceae bacterium | reverse complement strand
TTTTCCGCATTGATGATCTACGAGTCATTTCCTGTTGTACAAGGTTATATGTATCTCTGTCTATTATTCCTTTATGGGCATCAGTTACAAGATACTTGGCTTTCTCTCCATTATTCTTAACCTTTTTGTGTGTGATGCAGTCAACAGTATATGATTTTTGAAGGAGTGCATCTCCGACATACTTTTCATTAGATAACAGGGAATTGATGCTATCTAAGGACCATATAGGATAGTCACGTCTCGGTATATTCAAGACTTTCAAGTATTGTGATATTTTTCTTAATGAATATCCGTCAAGATATAGCTTATAAATCAGCTTTACAACCTCGGCTTCTTCAGGTATAATTTCTGGTTTGCCATCCTCTCCTTTATGATATCCATATAACTGTTTATAATTATATCGAACCTTTCCGTCACGGAAGGCTTTCTCTACGCCCCAGGATACGTTCTTGCTTATTGACTCCGACTCAGCCTGAGCGAAGCTGCCGTACAGAGCTATCATGAACTCTGAGGTCATCGTCAGGGTGTTTATGTTTTCTTTCTCGAATATTACACCGATGCCGAGATCCTTGAGTTGCCTAACGTATTCAAGGGTATCTACGGTATTTCTTGCAAATCGGCTTATAGACTTGCAGAGAACAAGGTCGATCTTTCGCTTTTTGCAGAGCCTTATCATCTTATTGAACTCAGTACGCTTTTTGGTCTGCGTTCCCGATATTCCTTCATCAGCGAATATGCCTGCAAGCTCCCATTCCTTATTTTTATTGATAAGGTCGGTGTAGTAATCAATCTGGACCTGATAACTGTTTTGCTGTTCTTCTTGCTCGGTGCTGACTCGGCAGTAGGCTGCGACTCTGATCTGATGGTATTTATCGACATTTTCAGTATTTACCTTCTTAGTCGCAGGTATCATCGTAACTTCCAATCTCACTGCTCCTCTCCGTTATATTATTCAGTTTTACGCCGTTTATAAGTTCAAGACCTATCGTTGCATTATGACTCACCGTTATATGTTCAGCACATTTCAGTAGTAACTCTACATCAAGCGTATTAAGTCTCTTGACACCTTTCATTATTTCCTTCAATAATACTGTTTTCTGCGGAACATCGTCATAGCTGCAACACTCATATTTAAGCTCTGCGAGTTCCAAAATTGCAGCCTTTATCCTATCGTATTCAATATCAGTGCTGTCCATTAGTCTTGATATCTCATTTTTCTGCTTTACGACCTCTCCATTCGGCGTATATACGCTCATTTCTGCCTCTACGTCAAGCAGACTTGGGTTGGCTATGGCAGAGTTTAATATATTAAGCACCGCAGATAAGATCATCTGATCGGTTGCTACATATTCAAATTCACTGCATCGGTATGTTTTACAGTTCCATGTACCGTTTTGATTTCTGAATAGCCTCTTTCTGCACTCAGCACACAGTGTAATATTCCTGATTTCCTTCAATTCATCAGGGACAATACAGATATTAGTGGCTTTCTTGATCTTTTTATTATTAGCACGATGGAAGATGTCGGCAGATATAAGCTGTGGATATGTCTCGGTTCCAAGGTATTTTTCATTCTCAAGGATACGTTTGACCATATTCTTGTTCCAGCCGAAGTCTTCACCTGGATGATAGGGTATTTGTTCTTCTTGCATGGATCTTGATATTTCAAGCAGACTTTTACCTTTTAGGTAATCAGCAAATATCTTTGATACGGCGTACAGTTCTCGCGGCTCGGTTACTATCTCTCCGTTCTTCATCTGATAGCCGAATGGTATTCTTCGATTTTTAGCCATTATCTGACCTCCTTCTCACACAAGAATACCACATCTCCGTCTCCTTATCTATCACCAAACCTAACAAAAAAGGTGCTTTGTTTTTGTTCACAAAGCACCACATTTTCTTATATTTTCTCTTTGAATACTATCCCTGAGATCAGCGAGAATTCGAGCGTATTATTCCTTACGATCACTTTCTCGACTATCATTCCAAATAGTTCCTCATTAAATCCTGACATTATAGAGCTTTGACTCTCAAAGCAGTCTATCAGGACATCCAAATGTTCAAGTGTTTCATCCTCGCTATCTGTTTTTGTATGCTTTTTTAGTTCACGATCAAGCTTTGCCATCTTACTTTCAATTTCAATCAGTTTCTCGTTATATTTCTTTTCGTCGAGGAAACCTCTTTTTCTCAAACGTGCTATGACGTGGCGTTGCTCTTTGAGATCACCCATATCCTTTCGGATATCAAGCACCTTTGTATTACCACTGAATTTTCTCATATTAAGGTCTTGAAGGTTTCTTCGTAGCGGCAGCAGTATCTCTTTATAATGCTGTATAAGCTTATTACACAGCGATGTAAACGCCTGCATTATAGCTTCTTCAGCTACTGGTTTAGAGTTACAGTTCTGTGAACTCAGATCATGCTCTATGCAGGACCAGTAATACTTCCCATTGTTACACTTTCGCTTGTATGTACTTCCACATTCTCCGCATTTTATCATAGAGCCTAATATATGTTTTCCATTTGATTCTCTATGGAATTTTGAAGCTGACATTGAGAGCATTTCCCGAACTTTTTGAAAGTCAGCTCTGGATATAATGGCCTCATGCGTATTCTCAACATAATACTGATCATATTCTCCGTGATTCCGCTTCTGAATCATTGGAAGTGTTTCAGTCTTATATGTCTTCTGCATGAGCGAATCACCGATATATTTCTCGTTTGACAGTATATACTTCACTATTTTGTGATTCCACTTCTTATGGTACATACCCGTCAGGATTCCTCGATCATTCAAGAGTTGAGCTATCGTATTCGTCCCCATGCCGCCAAGATACAGCCTGAATATCTCCTTTACGGTCTCAGATGTTTCGGGATCTACTGCCAATTTCTCGTCCTTCTTAATGTAACCATATGGCGGCACACTTTGAACGAATGAACCGTTCTCCATTCTTTTCCTTACGCTCCATCTCATATTTTGAGATATAGAAGTCGATTCTTCCTGAGCCAGTCCACCCATGATCGTTATCATTAATTCGTCGGTATTCTTAGATGTATCAATGTTTTCCTTCTCGAAGAATATGGTTATCCCGAGTTCTCTGAGTAATCTTACTGTGTTAAGACACTCCTTGGTGTTTCGGGCAAATCTACTAAGAGATTTGGTATATATCCTGTCGATCTTTCCACGCTTGCAATCTTTTATGAGACGTTGGAATTCAGTTCTCTTATCTGCGCTGGTTCCGGTTATTCCTTCATCAGCGTATATATCGATAAGCTCTTCAGTAACTGAATCATTGAACTTCTCACCATAGAATTTGACCTGTGCTGCGTAGGAGTGTAGCTGATCCTCACTGCTTGATGATACTCGGCAATAAGCTGCACACCGTATTTTATGTATCGTACTCTCTGCTTTTGCAGGAGCAATTACTGTTACATTCGCCATACCGAGCCTCCTTTCAGTACACAAGAATACCACAATACAGGCGGAATTGGTATCACCAAAGCCAACAAATGCGGCGGTTCACATTTGTGCAAACCGCCGTATATTCTATTGTTCGTCAGCTCTGCTCGCTGCTATGCAAAGGCACATTGCCAGAACGCCAAGGGTTCCGCCAAACATTGCACCTGCGATGAAGTGCATCATGCATTTACCTCCCATTCTCGTATCGTCATATACCTTTCGGTAACTGTGACCTCGTTTATCTCTCGGATTCTGAGCTTCTCCTTTTCGGATACCTCCTTCTCAACGGCTGCTGTTCCGAGGATCTGATCCATTACTGCCAGCATATAATCTGCGATTCCCGGTTTGTTATCAGTCGTGTTTACCATCCCCCTTGATACTGTTCCAGAACTCCTTGAGTTCTGATATGTCTTCTGTTGTATTTTTCTCAGGCAATGATGCTAACGTATCCTCCCTATACGCCGTTTTTAGCCTGCTGCTGACTCTTGGATCAAGTATCGACACTATTCCTTTATCTTCTGAACTGCGTATTAGCCGTCCGGCTCCTTGCTTAAGCTTGATTATCATCTCCGGTACCGCCACTTCCAATAGCGGACACTCTTTGCTCGACATCTTATATTCCGTTATCGGATCCGGGACAGGGAAAGGAAGCTTGAATATGATGACCTGAGACAGGCTTTCTCCTTTGATATTTATTCCTTCCCAATAAGCACCCGTACTAAGAATGACTGAATTCACATTATTCTGGAACCTTTCAAGTCTGTGTTCCTGAGATGAATCGCTGCTCTGGACCATTATCTTATACGGTAATCCCATATTCGAAAGCTTTTTAAAGACATAGTCTCTGTCATCTTTTGCAGTAAAGAGGATAAGTGTCTTGCCATGCGTAACTTCCAGAAGCTTCACTATTTCGGAAATGGCTTCATTTCTATATTTATTTCTGTTATGCTTATTGGGACATGGCAGCTTATTTGATACATACAGCATAGTATGCTTATCAAAGTCAAATGGAGACTTCTTAGGTTCCGATACACATACATTATCCGGGCAGCCAAGACTATCCATGAAGTATTGGTATCTTTCTTTAAGTGTTCCTGAATTCTGAGAAGTAATAGTTCCAGATGTTAGTATCGTTCTTCTTGTACTTGTAAAGAGTAATCTGCCTATTTCCTTGCGTATATTCTTCTTGCAGACATTGATACGAACGCCTTTCTCAGTCGAAAGCCATACAAGGAAGTTCTTATTTCCAAGATTTCGGAACATCTGAAGACATTTGATCCTTCTATTAGTCCTCATTTCTATCTCAAGTAAGCCTGAACGTATCCTGAGGACCAGTTTTCTGATCTCTCTTATTGGTCTGTAATAGTAGGTATTCATATCTCCTTCAGCTTCGCTCTGTTGCTGATTAATATCAAATTTCAGGTATTTAAAGAGAGAGTCAACCATCTGGATAAGCTCAACAATAAGACTTGAAAGCACATCTTTCCTGTTTGTTGTTGCTTTCAATATCTCGTTGCTTATCTCGTTCTGACTATACGAGGTAGTAAAAGCGTCACGGAACTTACTTTCAAGATTATGAGCCTCATCAATTACAACCGTACTAAAATCCGGCTTGAATATGCCTTTTCCTGATTCCTCATTAATTAAGTGAGTGACCAGCATATTCTGATTACAGATCACGATCTCATCGTTGTTACGGATCCTTTCACGCATCAGTGAGTATTCGCAGATTTTACGGAACTGGCAATCCGAGCATTTTTCACCACATGAGGTTATGCAGATCTTGTTCCATACATCTTCTGAGACATAGACATCCGTTCTGGTCTGTAAGCCATATTTAGCACGGTCATATTTCCTGATGTAGTCGCTGTGTTCTCTTACGAAGTTCTGGAATCTCTTCAGGCATATATAGTTTTTCATGCCTTTGGCTATCTCCACATCAGCCCTTACTCCAAGAACTTCAAGAACTTTGATAATATCACGCTCAAGCTGCTCCTGAAGAGTAATAGTCGAAGTGGCGATGACCATCTGTTTGCGTTCACGGAAGAATTGAAGGACCAGAGGAACAAGATAGGCAATCGATTTACCTATTCCTACCTCAGCCTCAACTGCTAAGGACTTATTATCCATTATTGCCTGTGTTATCTCTCCAGACATCTCGATCTGCCCGTCACGGCGCTGGAGTCCGTTCTTCATATCATCCTTATAAAACCTGTTTACTGCTGAAAGCAGCGATAATTCCTTTATTTTCATTATTTCACCTTCTTGTTATTGTTAATAGCAAGGCTGATCTTCATAGCCTTTTCTATTCTTCTGATATCCTTTTCACTCAAGGTACCGATGTATTTCTTCAACCTATATATTGAGATCGTTCTGACCTGCTCCGTAAGCACACATCCTTTATACTTTTTGAGGATGCCGTAATGTATGATCACATGGTTTGGGATATCATTCTTCATTCTGGACGTAATCGGTACTATGATAGTTGTATCAGCATAAGAGTTGCCCTTATTGTTCTGAACAACCACGACAGGACGTTCATTTGCCTGCTCCGAACCGGTTCCTTGTCCCAGGTCAGCCACAAACATATCCCCACGTTTTGGTATAAGCATCTTTTTCTCCTTTATGTAGGTGGGACAGCCTTTCGGCTGCCCCGATTTATTCTTGTCAGTATGCATTGTTTCACATACTGACGCACCCCATCTTGGGGTACTTTACCGTCACTACGCGCGACGGCATTTTCCTTTAATCAAAGGCCTCGGATATTCTCTTACCATTTCTGGCACCCTCCCAGGTGGGGAACACATAAGCCGAACAGAGTCCTCGCTGTTCACGCAGATCTTTGTCTCTCTGCCCTTACGGAGTCAGAGCCGTTGTTACGGACGGGCTCGCAAGTCGGCTGTCATCGCCATTATAGGAGTGGCTATACTCCTACCGTCATGCTCATATTTATCGCTCGCTCATTTCTGAGGTCGTGGCGTATGGATGTCCGCGGCTTGTCGGTTTGTTGCCGGCACCGGTCTTGCTGCACACTTATGTGTTGATATTCAATTTTCAAGTTTCTGAAAGGCTTTTTTATTTGCCCCTCTACTCATAAAGAACTGAGAGAGGCAATTTTGCAACCTTTTTCCAAATATTTTTTCATCTTTTTTTCTGCTGTTCTTATCGACTTTGATATGGCCCAATGACTAACGCCATATTTTTCGCCAATCTGGGCATATGTCCAATCCTTGAAATAGTAAAGAGTAATTCTGTCTTTTTGAACTGGAGTAAGTACATCTAAAGCTTTTAATATAATCTCTTTTCTTTCTTTTTCTTCAACCGATTCCTCAACAGGATGCAAATCAACATCAGGAAGATTGCTGTGCGCTTCACCATTTTCCTCTTCAATACACTCCTCTGAATATCCATCCTCTTCATAGCTTCGTTCTATTCTTCTAAGGTGTTTAACATCATTTTTATAGTATCGGTTATACTCTTCAGCCATAGAAGCGAATTTCTCAACTGATACAATGATCATGCCTTTTGTTTTCGGATGTTTAATTGTTATGTCTGGATCATCAGTCACTATGATGTACTCTGGTCCGACGAAATCATGGTACAGCACTTTAGTGCAAATGAAGTAGTATCCCTTCTGGCTGATGATTTTCTCGACCTTCTCCATGTCGATCTTGCAATAGATTTTTCCCATTTTAGTGTCCTTTCTGCGGACACAAAAATGGAGCCTGCATATATATGTACGCAGACTCCGAGCTCGCCTGATTATGGCATGACAAGGTAAGGGTACAAAATATATGCTTTTCTTAAAGGAAAACCATATTTGTATCCGCGGCCCTTAATGCATATCAGGCGTTGAATAATTGATTATATAAAAAA
>CACZLA010000065.1 GCA_902781895.1 uncultured Lachnospiraceae bacterium | reverse complement strand
TCTTAGAATATTGGCAACCTCGCTCATTTCCACCATAAAAGTAGACTGTCCCTGAGAAAGATCGTCACTTGCTCCTACTCTTGTGAAAATCCTGTCGGATATCGTTATATTTGCTCTTTCAGCCGGAACAAACGATCCTATCTGAGCCATCAGACATATAAGAGCGGTCTGTCTCATATAGGTGGATTTTCCTGCCATATTCGGACCGGTGATTATCATGATACGATTTGCCTGATCATCAAGATAAGTATCATTCGGAATAAACTCATCTGTTTTCATCATCTGCTCAATAACAGGATGACGTCCGCCGGTTATATCGATAATACCGTCACTGCTTATGGCAGGTCTTACATAATTATTTCTCATGGATATATAAGAAAGAGATGCCAGCACATCAGTGAGAGCTATAAGTTCTGCGGTTTTCTGAACACGTGCAGTCTGTTCTGCCAGAGCCTCCCTGAGCTTTACAAATTCGTCATATTCCAGACCGTACAGATTCTCCTCGGCACTGAGGATCTCACTGGACAAAAGACTCAGCTCGTCGGTAGTAAATCTCTCGGCATTTGTAAGGGTCTGTTTCCTTATAAAATAATCCGGAACCTGTGCTTTATACGAATTGGTTACTTCAAGGAAATAACCAAATACACGGTTGAACTTTATCCTGAGATTTTTTATTCCCGTCTTTTCCCGTTCTCTGTCTTCAAGCTCCGCAAGAAATGTTTTTGAATTCATTTTCTTGTCACGATAATTATCTATATGCTCATTATATCCGGATTTAAATATGCCGCCTTCTCTAACGGTTATCGGAGCATCTTCATCAATAGCCGCCTCCAGCAGGGTGTAAATATCCTGTAATGTATCAAAATCCTGATACATATTCTTAAAGATATTACCGGTCATCTCATTTATAAGATTCTTAATGTAAGGAAGATATGCCAGTGATGACTTAAAACTCAGAAGATCCCTTGGATTGGCTGTTTTCATGGAAATACGTGTCATAAGACGTTCCATATCATATATAGATGAAAGATATTCCCTCATTTCATCTCTGGATATAACATTTACATTCAGAGAGTCGATGGCATCCAGACGGTCTTCAATCTCTGTGATATTCATAAGGGGAGTTTCAACAAAGCTGCGAAGCATTCTTGCCCCCATAGCTGTTTTGGTTTTATCAAGAACCCAGAGAAGTGAGCCTCTCTTCGCTCCGTCACGCATTGTTTCGGTAAGCTCAAGATTTCTTTTTGTTGATGAATCAAGTATCATGTATTCATTTGCATAATACAGCTTTAATACATTTATCTGTCCCAGAGAGCTCATCTGAGTTTCATAAAGATATTCCAGAAGTGCGCCAACTGAGCATGTGGTTTCAGGAATATCCTTAAGTCCAAGTCCTTCAACGCCTGAAACACTGAACTGCTTTTCTATAGACTTTACGGAGGTTTCAAAATTAAAATAATAATCCTTCAAAGGACTCCTGGTTATTCCCATTTTTTCGGATAATTCATCAATGGTTAACATAAAATTATTATTGTTTACTAAAGATGAATTTTCTGAATATAAAATCTCCTTCGGCTGATATTTAATGATCTCATCTATAATTTTTGACTCTTCAGAAACAGTTGTTGCAAGAAATTCTCCTGTGGAAATATCCGATACTGCAATACCGTAAACTGTACCACCTGTTTTCTCAGATCTGTTCATCACTGAGAAACACATGATGTAGTTATTCTTATCCTCTTTCAGATTTGAATCTCCCATACTTGTTCCGGGAGTTACAATACGTATAACCTTACGCTCTACCAGTCCCTTTGCAAGCTTCGGATCCTGAACCTGTTCACAGATAGCGACCTTATAACCCTTTTCTATAAGTCGGCCTATATAAATCTCTGCAGCATGATAAGGGATACCGCACATAGGAGCTCTCTCAGTCATTCCACAGTCTTTACCCGTTAATGTAAGTTCAAGTTCCCTGGATACATTTTCGGCATCCTCAAAAAACATTTCATAGAAATCACCCAGTCTGTAGAAAAGTACACAGTCCGGGTGTTCATCCTTTGTTTTAAGATAATGCTGCATCATAGGTGACAGTTTATCTCTGTTTATCTCATGTGAATTCATTTATATATGTCTCCTGATAAAACTTTAGGCTATTTCTCCTATATAGTAAAAACCTCTGGCTTCAAGAAGCTTAACCTGAACAAAACTACCGATGAGACTTTCATCTCCCGGGAAATGGACAAGTATATTATTATCCATTCTGCCTGTCATATAACCATCCATATGATCGTTAATGCATTCAACCAGCACCTCTTTAGTCTGTCCCACAAATCTGGCACTTGTCTCGGCACAGGTTGTTCTTACAACCTCAAGAACCTTATTAAATCTCTCATTTACAAGCTCCGGAGGAAGCTGCTCCATTTTAGCTGCAGGTGTTCCTGTTCTTACAGAGTAGATAAATGTAAATGCCTGATCATATTTTGCATATCTTACAATGTCTATAGTATCCTGTATATCCTCGTCAGTCTCTCCGGGGAATCCCACCATGATATCTGTAGTTAATGATACATCAGGAAGCTTTGCACGTATCTTATCAACAAGTGCCATATAGTCTTCCTTGGTATATCTTCTGTTCATGGCCTTAAGAATTTTTGAAGAACCGGACTGAACAGGTAAATGTATATGTCTTGCAACCTTGGGATTTTCAGCTATAACATCTATAAGCTTGTCGGAAAGATCCTTAGGATGACTGGTCATAAATCTGACTCTTTTTATTCCGTCTATCTTACAGACATCATTTAGAAGGTCAGGAAAATCATAATCAGGATTCTGTTTTATGATGTCACTTTCCTCAAGATAATTAACACCATATGAATTAACATTCTGACCGAGAAGCATGATCTCAACATATCCCTGATCAGCAAGACACTTTACTTCACTGAGAATATCTTCAGGGGTACGGCTTCTCTCACGACCTCTGACATAAGGAACTATACAGTAGGTACAGAAATTATTACATCCATACATAATGTTAACTCCGGACTTAAAGTTGTATTTTCTTTTTTCCGGAAGTCTTTCAACATTCTTCTCAGGTGCACTCAGAACTTCAACTATCTGTTTATCGTTTCCCGAAAGTCTTGTATAAAGCAGTTCGGCCATCTTATAAAAATTGAAAGTACCGAAAACCAGATCCACAAATCTGTATTTTTCCTTTATATGCTCAACTATTTCGGGCTGCTGCATCATACATCCGCAGATACCGATGAGCATATCCTTATTACCCTGTTTACGCTTCTTCAGGGATCCGAGATGACCATAAAGCTTCTGATTGGCATTTTCTCTGACGGTACAGGTATTGAAAATGACAAAATCAGCCTTATCCTCATCATCAACTTCCCTATATCCGATCCTTTCAAGAATACCCACAAGCTTTTCCGAATCATGAGCATTCATCTGACATCCAAAGGTAGCCACATGAAAGGTAGGAGCCTTACCGTTTTTTATAATAAACTCCTCAATCAGTTCATGACATCTGTCCATATAAAATTCCTGACGAGCAGGCTCATCAACGGGAGCGTTTATTACTATATCCTGATTTATATTATCCATTTATATTATCCAATTCCTTCATCCATAAATTAACTGATGCATCACTTGGCATCCTCAGATCACCTCTTGGTGACATGGAAACACTACCAACCTTAACGCCATCAGGCATACAGCTTCTCTTAAACTGCTGATTAAACAGTCTTTTGTAATACATCTTCATCCATTTAAGTATCTCCTCTTCAGAGAAATCCTCAGCAAATGCCTTCTTTGCAAGATAATATATCTTAGAAGGTGAAAATCCGTATCTCATGCTGTAGAAGATAAAGAAATCATGGAGTGAATAAGGACCTACACTGTCCTCTGTTTTCTGAACTATATTTCCGTTTTCGTCAGGAGGAAGAAGCTCAGGACTTATAGGAGTATCAAGAATATCCTTCAGTACTTCTGAAGCAGATGGGAATATATCATTTTCAACAACAGAATCGATCATCCATCTTACCAGAGTCTTCGGTATGCTTCCGTTTACTCCGTACATACTCATCTGGTCGCCGTTATAGGTACACCATCCAAGAGCCAGCTCCGACAGGTCTCCGGTTCCCACCACAAGTCCGTTATGGGCATTTGCGTAGTCCATAAGTACCTGTGTTCTTTCTCTTGCCTGGGTATTTTCATAGGTTACATCCTTTATGCTTATATCATGACCGATATCCTTCAAATGCTGCAGACAGGAATCCTTAATATCTATAACTATAGGCTCAGCTCCAAGGGCTCTGATAAGCTCAAGTGAATTATTATATGTTCTGTCAGAGGTACCGAATGCAGGCATGGTAATGGCTATAAGATCAGTCTTATCCATCTTCATCTTCCTGATGGCTTTAGCTGCAACAAGAAGAGCCAGTGTTGAATCCATTCCTCCGGATACACCCACTACCGGCTTTGCCCCTGTAATCTTCAGTCTTTTTGCAAGGGCACTGACCTGCATATCAAATATTTCATTACAACGTTTAACTCTTTTAGTTTTAACTCCCGGGATAAATGGAGTCTTTGAAATAAGAAGATACTCTCCATCAGACTCTGGTAATACAGTATCACATGCTTTAACAATGGTGATATCAGCTACTCGGTCAGCGTACTCAGCTGCATTATCGGAAAATGTAGTCGATACACATCTGTCATGCCGTATCTTCTCTATATCAAAGTCGGCAATCATTATATAATCATCTGCTATGAAATCACGATTTTCATTAACGATAACTCCATTTTCCGCAAATATACTGTGACCTGAGAAAATCAGATCCTGTGTAGATTCACTGGCACCAGCTGACACATAGAGATAATCGCATAGACAGGAAGCAGACTGCTGTTTTACAAGATCCTTTCTGTATTGTCTTTTTGCTATGGTTTCGTTACTTGCGGATATATTTACTATAAGCTCTGCTCCGGCCATAGAAAGAATATTTGACGGAGGTATAGGTGACCAGAGATCCTCACATATTTCCACGGCGAACTTAAATGAACCGCCCATCTCGTATATGATATTATTTCCGACAGGTACTTCATAGTCGCTTTCATTTGTCATCTGAAGACCCAGTTCTTTTACATTTATCTCGTCAATACTAAGATCAAGTGCCGAACAAAACCATCTTTTTTCATAGAATTCATGATGGTTGGGAATCATGGTTTTAACGGTTATTCCAAGAATGGTTCCGTCTGTTACAACAAATGCCGCATTATACAGCTTATTATCAATACTAAGTGGAGCACCGATGATCACAGCCTCACTCCTGCCTGCAGTACTGTTTATTATCTCAGAAAGAGCCTTCCTTGTTCCATCAAGCAGACTTCTCTGAAAAAACAGATCCTGACATGTATAGCCTGTAACTGCAAGCTCAGGAACAGCGATTACGGAAGCTTTATAATCATATGCTTCACTTAGCTTCTCCAGTATCCTGTCTTTATTATATTCAGTATCCCCGACTTTTACTTCGGGAACACATGCAGCAACTCTGTAAAAATCAAACATAAAAATCCCTCCCAGATCTATAATTATCTTTCTTCCAGATCCTTCTTCAGTCCCTCAAGATAAGGAACAAGTGCAGGTCCGTTTGCTTTAATAAAATAATCATCTTCAAGCTCTATATATTTAAAATTCTTTGCATGTCCTTCTTTGATGCGGTCAAAATAAGTCTTAAGCTCTCTGAATCTCATATAATACATATCGTTTCGCTCAGTAAACAAAATAAGGAGAAATGCTACTCCGCCCTGATTTTCAAAATCCTCCATAAATCTGTACTGATGCTCGTGTATGTTCTGCATGGAAAATGTATCGGTTTTACATTCCTTCGCATCAAAGCATACTGCAATCTCCTGAACAACACCGATATAATCAACCGTTGAATCTTTCTCAAAATACGCCTCGGTTATCAGCTTCTTCTCACTATTAAACTTAAGAGGAGTTATGGGAGTGGGAATCTTCTGAACCAGAGCAAGACCCTTTTTTCTGTAATATTCATTTGTCGAATTGATGATGCTCTCAAAAGCGGAACCTCTGAGACCACGTGTATTCCATGTTCCCATATTTACCTCTATAAGTTTAAAGTTGATTCTTTATCATAATGATTTACATTGATCAGGGAAAAGCGACTTTATCATATCAGGAATATCAGTAGTAAAGCTTTTACCGGAGACTGATTTCTCTCCTTTCGGAAATGTAACCTTATATGCATGAAGCATCTGATGCTTCAGATTAAATTCCTTTAAAAATATACGATTCAATTCAGGATCACCGTATTTCCCGTCACCTGCTATAGGATAACCAAGAGATGCCAGATGAGCTCTGATCTGATGACTTTTTCCGGTTATAAGTTCGATACGGAGTAAGGATACATTTTTATTATCATTATAGGCAAGCATTTCTACAGATGTTTTAATCTCGTTATATCCCGGTTTCTTAGTTTCGGAAATAGTAACCTTATTTTTTGATTCATCCTTTGAAATATATGCAGTATATATTCCGGAAAGATCAGCTTTCCCTTTAATTACAGTCAGATAATACTTCTTTATGCTTCTTTCTCTAATGATTTCCGAGAGATATCTGGATCCCGGAGCGGTCTTTCCCGCAAGTATAATACCGCTTGTATTCCGGTCAAGTCTGTTACATACAGAAGGTTTGAAGAGTTTAAGGCTCTCTTCATCAACTGCCCCCGTTTTAGTGAGATAATCCAGGATAGCTTCGTTTATAGAATAATCCTCCGGCCTTGCCTTCTGTGAAAGAAGACCTGCTGGTTTATTACAGAATATAAAATCATCGTCTTCATATATAACATCAAGCCGTATCTTTTTGGACTGCTTACTATCATCCGTTTCTTTTACTGTATTTGCAGAGCTGTCATCAGAAGCTCTGCCCTTCGAAAACTTAGCTATGGTTTCATCGCTCAGATAAAACTTTATGCTGTCACCTATTGAAACTGTCTCATCGCCATTTGCCTTATGATCATTTAATACAATATTCTTTTTTCTCAGCATTTTATAAATAAAGGACTGAGGTGCTGCACTGAGATAATTGGCACATACCTTCCTGAGTTTATATCCCTCATTACTTTTACTGATAATCACTTCTTTCATGGTTTATATCCTATCGAAAAACCAACATTATGTAAACTAACTTCAGAATCCCATTCCCAGAAGATTCTCCATTACTTTTTCATCTGATTTGGCTGTTGCGTCATCAGGTGCATGAAGCTTTCTGAGTTCTTTCTTAAATGTTTCTCTTTTCTCAGTTACAAATATTCGATAATTTGTTTTTGAAATATTATTTACATCACTTATATACTTCTTTATCTTCTCACGATCTTTGGCAGTCTTTTCATCAGGTGTATAACAGATAATATTATTGTTATATACAGCAAGACATGGAATATATACTATTCCGTCAGTATCGGTAATTGTTATATCATATAAAAGACTGATTTCGGTAAGTTTTGAAATCTCCTGTGTTTCCTTATATTCATCCAAATCTAACGGTTTTGCCTTAAAGGACATAAACAGATCTATAAGATTCCTTGCAAATGGTATTGAAAGCACGCATGCAACGATAACAAACAGCGTCTTTCTGGTATGAAATACGACTATACTGAATACCACATCGGAAACGATAAGAGCAAGTATAAGAATGACCATTATAAGCCTGCTGTTACGGTAATGCTTCGAATGGCCGTACATTCCTTTTCCTTTTGCACTTCGGTTTTTCTGCTTTTTATCTTTCTTTATTTGTAAATATGTACTGTTATCTATTTTATCCATTAATACTTTATCCTGTCTCTACCCGACATATCAGCTCATCATACGCCAGCCGGGAAGATATTTATTCTTTAAAGTCCCCTTTGTATTTTTTCCGAATCCCAAAGGATATTTATCTATACAGACAAGAACCCATCCGTCATTTATATTCTCATCTATATCCGAGAGATCCAGAGTCTCGCCTCTGAGATATCTCAGTACACGGAAATCATCTGCTTTCAGACTGAGTACATTATCAAAATCATCCCCCTTAAGGATCATTGCAAATGACTGACTAGGTTCAAATCTTTTCTTCTTCAGTTCACCA
>CACZLA010000064.1 GCA_902781895.1 uncultured Lachnospiraceae bacterium | reverse complement strand
GCACCACACAGGTGCTTTCCCCTTAATTATTCAGTTGGAAATGTATCGATTACGAAAACCTAAGTTTTCATAGATCATTTGACACTATCATATCAATGGCCGTCATTATCTCTATATCAACTGATCCGATTTTGCTATAAGAACCATAACACTTCTTTCCATCAGATCTATTGTATTTCCCACCTTCCTGCCGTCCTCTTTCGCCTTCTCATCGGCAGTATAGGCAACTATCTCCCACTGCATTCCCTCAGGTATCACAGGAAGCTCAAATATATGTCTCTCCCAGTGTGCATTTACGGCACAGTAGATACATGTAACGGTGCCAGGCACCATTACAATTTCATTACACACGTAACACTTTTGTAATGGTGACAGGTACCATTACATGTTCATTTACACTTCTTTCCTGTTACTGCTTCAAAGTTATACTTCACTATTCCCAGATCAACCTTCGCGAACGGGCCTTTCCGGGCTGTGATGATTACATCCTCTCCATTTAAGGTCACATAGAATTTCTGTTGGTTTAAAGCAGTTGGAGCCATCATAGCAGCAACCATACCATTCTTAAACCATGTTGGCATATCTGACACTGCTACATTACATAGCTTACTTACCGGTTTGGACTTATGCTTTACGCCGTCATTTTCACCATAGCCAAGGGCAATAATACAAATGATCTTTTCGCCCTTTTCAGTATCCAGTTTACACTTTCCTTTAGAATATGAGCCTCCAACCCAGCAGGTATTAAGACCTATCTCCTGAGCTTTCAGGGCCATCTGCTGTCCATAGTATCCGCACTTCTCGCTTTTATCCTCTACAGTCTTATCTCCTGCTATCGCTATGTAATTGACAGCATTCTGAAATCTTCCGTAAGCAAGTATTGTTTTAAAACACTCCGGATCATCATATATAACCTGAATATTCAAACCACTTTCCTTGCTAAGCTCCTTGGCCAATTCGTCAAGAACCGCTCTATGTTCATCCTCTACTGGAATATCCTTGAACTGACGTACACTATGTCTTGCTTTTATTAATTCTTTTATATCCATATTGTATCTCCTTTTCTATAAGCTTCTTCGCTTCGCTCAGAATGACACTTAACACTTTTGTAACGGTGCCAGGCACCGTTACAGTTTTATTACCACATGTAACAATTTTGTAATGGTGACAGGCACCATTACAAAATTATAAACTAATTCTCCTTCTCCAAATAAACAAATACAATCTCACCGTCCTCAGGTCTCTGGTCAAAAATCTTATAACCATTTGCCTCATATAGACGTATATTCTTTACACTTCTCGTACTTGTGAATAGTTCGTATCTACGTCCGGGAAAACACTTTTCGATTTCCTGAATAAGTCTTGTACCATGTCCCTGCCGCTGATAATCCGGATGAACCATCAGTTTCCCGATATACACAGAACCATTTTCTTCCCGCGCACGGATGGAGCCGATGATACGACCATCCTCCGCCACCATCTTCAGGACGAAGCCTTCATTATACTCTTCTATTAATTCATCTATAGTTTCAGTTAACGGCTGGATGTCATCCCTTCCAAAAAGAGCCGCCTCACTTTTATAAGCCAGATGCTGAAGCTCCAGTATTTCCGCTAAATCATCAAATGATGCCTTACTTATATTCATCACTAATCACTCCCGTGTATCTTTCTCGGACAGATATCTAAATACGGATACTCTCCTATATTATCTTCTATCACGCATCTGACAAGGTTGAACCATTTATCGCATGCATCCAGGATAATGGCATCGCCGGACGCTATCAGCGGTTTCTGCTTGAGTATATAATCCACGGCATCTTCGATAATTACCTCAACCTCTAAATCTACTTCTCCTGCATATTCATATATCTTCTGCTTCAGTCTTCCGGAATTTGATACCGGTTTATCCAAATATATAACAGCCTTTCCGACCTTAAGCTTCTCCATCGTTTTTAGTAATGCCTTAACCGCCAGATCAGTCTCCGGAATCAAGCGATATGTTCCACGAAGTCCGGCAAGATCTCTGACGGTTCCATCCATACAGATAAATAGCATTGATTCGGAAAATGCTATCTCCAGACCTATGATCACATTGAAGCCATCTATATAAATGGTTTTCCCTTCTATACTCTTTACTTCTCTTTCTATTCTGGAAGCAACACGTTCTTCGGGTGAAACTGTTCTTGCCAAAGCCAGCCGCTGGCGTTCTGAGAACATATAGTGGTCGCCAACGAATCTTGTTGCTCCTTTAACCGGATAACCATGATTCAGAAGAAATAAAACTTCTTCCGCAGCCTGCAGCAGCTTTGGAATAGATTCTGGTGCGAACTCCCGTTCATCTGAAGGAACAAAGCCCCTCTTTGCGTCTTTCATTTATTATCATTCATCCCCTTCTCAATCCAATCCATCAGCACATCCACTATGTATTCCTGCTCTTTCTGATCCAGTACCTTTCCGGCAGGAATATGATGCCATTTCTCTAAGCAGCCTCTGCAGCAGCAGGCTGTAGCGTGCTGTGCTATGAATACAGGATGGCCCTTCATCGGTGTCTGCTTTCCGTCATTCTCCGGATTCTCAGGAGTGAGGCGCTTCGCAACGAAATCCGCAGCGTGACTCCTGATCATATTCATTCCTTTATCTGAGACATATTCTTTATCCTTAGCAGACAAATGGAATCTGCTTCTGAAGTCTGATCTGGCAAGTCCGTTAAATAGGTCCGTCCGCTCCGGAAGCTTATAAGCTATAAGGTTCGCCATACCCATTCCGGGAATATAACTGTAACCGGATTTTCTCGCCTGTGCCATTTGCATACTTCGATCTATATGATAAGTCTTTCCGTCCATCACAAATACTGCACCGGTCTGTTTAAATGTAAATGGTACGCCTGCGCGAATGCACTGTCTGCGCACTTCCTTGATCCATCTGAAGTCACAAGGACGGGCATTCGGACCGGATTCTCCTCCACAGGTAACATGCTCAATAAGACCTGTTTCCAGATACTTCGACATATCAATCTCTTCAAGCATCGGTTCAGATATCACATTACGATGTTTTATGGGGAAATCCAGCAGTATCGGAAGCCTGTAATCTGTCCTGTCCTGATTCTCACAGGTACTGCAAATGGTTACATTATCCCAGCCATCTCCCCAATCCGATGGAATGCATTCCATAAAGCGATGGATTCTTTTGGTGATAATGCAGAACTCAAGATCCGGTCTTTCCCGCATCATATCCCAACAGCCCTGACGCCATTCATCAGCCTCTTCCAAAAAGAAATCAGATGTCATACAAGTGTATACAGTTCCGTCTTCCGGTGTGATCTTATATTCCTTCTGACGATTCTTCTTTAACGGAAGATCATAATCATTAGTTTTAGTAACTACAGAGGCATCCTTACCAATACTTTCATCCCTTCTGTACACATAACAATTTGCACACCCGGGACTAAGTTTCTTGCAGCCATGCCAGGGATTCCAGATAGTCATTTGCTACTCCATTTTATCCTGTGATTTTAATAATCTGTAATATATCCACAATCTGTTTTTTCAGGCCCGTCAACACCTGATTCATAATGTGCTCTGAACTCCATGTTGATATCTCTTATTTCCTTCTTGCCTTCTATATAATCTTGATACATATCTGCAAGACCGGCCATGCAACCATCACAAGAACCACTGATATTACCAATGGATTCAGCAACAATCCGTTCGCGTTCTTCTCTTGTTGTGTCTTTTATTAGTATACTCATTTTTTATAGTTCCTATTCTTGACCTTACCACTCCACATTCCACATAGTACTTCTAAAATAAAACTTCATCATTTAATTGCATTCCACATTTCGGGCAAAACTTCATAGCAGGTCTACTTTTCTATCCAATCATATCTTCAAGTATCTTAGCCGCATCAGTCACACAGGCTCTGCATGATCCCGGAACCTTTCCTCTAAGATCAACACACATAACAGAACCTTTATCTGTAGCTTTGAACTTCTCTTCAAATTCTTCTATCTTCTTTGCAGCATCTGCTCCATACTTCTGTTCTAACACATACTCAGCCGACAATACTGCACCGCATTTTCCCATACGACCACCCGCAAATGGAGCCGATATGCTTTTAGCCTCTGACTCAGCTATCCCTATAGTGTCTGCAAACGCCTCCAATATAGAACTGGAACATGAATGAAAGCTTTTATGATAGTTTACTGCTTTATCTGTACGTATTCCCATATATAATTACTCCTCATATAAGATTCTTCGCTTCGCTCAGAATGACAATTAAACCCTTTGATTCCTATCATAAAACAATAAGGAGCAGCCATAACGTCATAAACCTCTTACACTTTGCATCAACATCATACTTCGCATGTTCTGCTATGATTTTGCGGCACAGTAAGAGCATGTGTAACGTCTGTCTGCTCCTTCATATTAATCGCCTGATATAATAGTTTTATGCTCTGATTTTTAACCCCCATCGTTTTAAGCTCCTCCCCCCCTAAACTAGCCGTAAACGACACAACTATTATACCATTTTTTAACGAGCAGATAAAGAGACTTGTAGTAGTTAATGGTTAACAAAAAAATAACCTGAGGATTGGTCATTAAATGATACATAGTCAGCCATTTTTCAAAAAAATGCTCCCGCAGATAATTCTGCAGGAGCATCATATTTACTATCTATCCATTTCTCTCTTCAGTTCCGCTATATAATCCTCCAGAACCTGATGTCTCTCCTCTGCTATTTTCATTGCCTCAGGTGTATTCATCTGATCTTTGAGAAGAAGCAGCTTTTCATAAAAATGGTCCATTGACGCTTCTATACTTCTACCGTTCTTCCCTCCGTACGCAAAGGTTCTGGCTATGCCTATGGCCCCCATCGCATCGAGCCTGTCAGCGTCCTGAACTATGCAGCCCTCTATCGTTTTGGGCGAAATGCCCTTATTCTTGCTGAATGAAACCGCATTTATCACATCACATATCTCTTCAATCTTTTCAGCCGGCACTGCCTGCGACTCAAGAAAGCATTTTGCATTTTCATTATCAACCGTATCAAATAGCTTATGATCATCCACATCATGCAGTAAGGATGATAAACCAATCACCATGGCGTCTGCATCCGGATAGACTCCCGCAATCTCTGAAGCTGTTTTATATACACGCATTGAATGGTTTAGATCATGTCCATCTGCATTGTCTTTATAAAGCTCCGTGATGTATTCTATTGCTTTACTTATCACTTCTGACATTTCTTTTATTCTTTCTCTCCATTTGCCCTGCTTCTCTCAGAAAAATGGAGTTCATCCCATTTCCGGCCTGTTCAGATTTGGAAATAGTTACAAAACTAACCTAACATCTATGCCATTATCCACAAGCTTCTTAAACTCCTCACCGTCAGTCTTACTTCCCACAAGACTTCCGTAATGTGTCGGAATAGCAACCTTGGGCTTTATGATACTGATCAGCTCAGCCGCTTCTCTATAGTCCATAGTAAATTTACCGCCGATCGGTATAAGGGCTATGTCACATTTTACTGCTTTTGCCTCAGCTGTCGCATCCGTATCGCCTGCTATATAAATCCTGGTTTCATCGATAGTGATCACATAGCCACACCAGCCGGAAGCCTTCGGATGAAATGGCTTGGAAATGTTATATGAGGCAACCGTTTCGAAGGAAAAATCAGGAGTCTCATATGTCTGTCCCGGAACAACACATATCTGTGATCCGACAGGGGTACTTTTTCTTATTCTCATTTCCAATGGTGCAGGAATAACAAATACAGTCTTATTATCGAGTACCTTCATGATATCCGGCATAGACATATGATCATAATGGTCGTGGGTTATAAATATATAGTCCGCGTCATGTCTCTCCTCAGGTATATCCAAAGGATCGATATATATCTTCTTCCCGATGTCAATCAGAATGCTGCTTTGCTTATTTACAGTTATGTTTGAAATATCCATATGCTAACCTCCAGATATGTATCGGTAGTGTCAAAAAGCCCCCCCTTGTAAGCTCTACATTAGTTTCTTAAACATTTCTCTGAATTCTTCAAGACTTGCCGGTCTTGGATTTCCAGGTGCACATGCATCTGCAGCTGCAGACTCACATAAGAAATCAAGATCCTCTTCTTTAAGCTTATCAAGCTTTGTAGGTATTCCTACATCAACTGACAACTGTCTTACAGCATCTATAGCTGCCTTACGATATGTTGCCTGATCCATATCTTTTGTATCTATACCAAATGCTTCTGCAATATATTTAAATTTCTCGCCGGTTGCTTCAGCATTGAATTCCATAACGATCGGAAGCATCATAGCACAAGCAACACCATGAGGTGTGTCATAAACTGCACCAAGTGTATGTGCCATAGAATGAGCTATGCCAAGTCCTACATTTGAATAAGCCATAGCTGTAACATACTGTGCAAGTGCCATTCCCTCACGACCTTCAGGATCGTTATCAACTGCTTTTCTAAGATTTGCAGCAATCAGCTTTATAGCCTCAAGATTAAGACAGTCAGAAAGCTCCCAGGCAGCTGCTGTAGTATAACCTTCAATAGCGTGTGTAAGAGCGTCCATTCCTGTCGCTGCCGAAAGTCCCTTAGGCATAGTCGACATCATATCAGGATCTACAACTGCTACATCAGGTATGTCGTTAGGATCTACGCATACAAACTTACGCTTCTTCTCAACATCGGTAATAACATAATTGATTGTTGACTCTGCTCCGGTTCCACCTGTTGTAGGAACAGCAATAGTGAATACAGTGCGGTTCTTTGTAGGAGCAACACCCTCAAGAGAACGAACATCTGCATACTCAGGATTATTTACAATAATACCTATACCCTTTCCTGTGTCCATAGATGAACCGCCACCGATAGTAATCATAAAATCAGCGCCGGACGCATTATATGCTTCAACGCCCTTCTGCACATTTTCAATAGTTGGATTTGGCTTAATATCCGAATAAATCTCGTACTCAATTCCATTTTGCTCGAGCAGATCAGTAACCTTTGCAGTTACTCCAAACTTGATAAGATCAGGGTCAGATGCTACAAAAGCCTTCTTAAACCCCTTTGATTTTACAATCCCCGGAATCTCATTTATGGCACCATGACCATGATAAGAAACCCCATTTAAAACAAACCTGTTAACACCCATTTTTATTACCTCCTCTTTAAAAAAATATATCACCTCAATACACAAATAATTATACATTACTTGGTTAATCTTAAAAAGGAAAAAATATAAATGCTATGCCTTTTTGACCGGATAATAAACCTCGGTGATGTTCTCCATTTCACTCGCAACCTGAGATGGATCTGTGACATAAACTTCAAACAAAGGTCCATTACATTTGTAACCCTCTTTTTCTGCCCACTCTGTCTGCTTGGCATAGACCGAAGTAAGGTCAGTATAAGGTCCTTTCACAATTGTTTTAAGACAAAGTCCCGGAGTGAAATCTCTTGTGCCGGTCACATATTCTTTTACCGGTATTGCAAACTCAGTATCCAGACCGGCCGGTGTAAACTCAGCACTATGGAACATAACCATCGGAGCACCACACATAGTGAGGTGCTCCGTAGCAATTGTCTTAAAAAGCTTCTCATAGCTCTTAGCGTACTCCATAGGAAAGTCTTCCTGCTGAACAGATTTTCTCACATAAAGGATGCACATCTTCGGAACATCCACAAGGCGCACGTCTATATCATCCATATAAGACATTATAGATTCGCCCTGTTCTATAGCAGTAAGATCAGTGTCCAGCTGATTCAGAATCTGACCATAATCATTAATATGCCTTTCGATTTCCTGTTTCTTCTTAAGAAATGCAGTATAAAGTTTATCACTCTTCTCTGCATCATCTTTTATAATTTCCTTAATTTCATCTAATGAGAATGAATATGACTTCAGCCTGCTTATGAATAGCATCTTTTCCAGCTGGTCTATGGAATAATAACGATATCCATTTTCCGGATTCACTTCACTGGGTTCCAAGAGACCTATTTCTGCATAATATCTGAGTGTTTTAGTTGAAACCTTGCATATATTCGAAAACTCTCCAATCGATAACATACTATCTCCTTAGTTACTATTCACATTTCCTGAATTAACCTTGAACACTATCAACACTTGTCATTACACACTTGTCAATATATACTTCTCGATAAACTCTATCCTATCCTTTGCTCTCGGATAGAAAAGAGATGTAATTGCAACCACCAGATTCTTATCAGGATTGA
>CACZLA010000063.1 GCA_902781895.1 uncultured Lachnospiraceae bacterium | reverse complement strand
CAGCAGAAATTCAAAGTTACTCTGAATGATATAAATGAAAAAACGGACGTGGTTCTTGTGGTTGTAAAAACTATGGGACGTGAAGGAAATGATCTGGAGTCCATGGCCCTGGATGAGAAGGAAACCATCCGTGTAGGTGAGGCCTTCGGTAAGGTTTCCGAGTATAGAAGATACGGTAAAAAAATAAAATTCGGAGTCATATTAAATATCGCAGCACCTATCATCGTTGAAGAGATGAAGAGTGATGCGGACGGAATCATCTGTACATTTTATCCGGGATCTTACGGAAGTCGTGCGCTTGCAAAGATACTTGCAGGAGAAGCAGGCCCCAGCGGAAGACTGCCTGTCAGCTTCCCGAAAAGAGAGCAGGATCTTCCCACATATATCAACTTCAAGGTGGATGGAAATAACCTCATGTACGGCGAAGATATATTCGTGGGATACAGATATTATAATACTAAAAATATTGAGGTTTCATATCCGTTTGGATACGGCCTTTCCTATACTGATTTTTCTTATGGAGAAATGGAACTTTCATCGAAAAGTTTTTCAGAGAAACTTGATGTAAGCGTGAAGGTTACCAACACCGGAAAGGTGAAGGGTTCCGAGGTTGTGCAGCTATATATCCATGATGTAAAGTCAACCATCAGAAAACCGGAGCGAGAGCTGAAGGCTTTCAGGAAAATAAAGCTGGCACCGGGTGAAAGTGAAACCGTTACATTCCATTTGACAAAAAAGGACTTCGCATCATTTGATATGGATCTGGACAGATGGGAAGCAGAGGAGGGCGAGTACGATATCATCCTCGGAAAAAATGCTGCCGAGACCATCAAAAAATGCAGAATCACAGGTACATGGAAATCGGCTTACACCCTGGGAATAAAATCTGCAGTGAAGGTACTTTTTGAAAATGAATTATCGAAGAAAATGCTCGAACAACTGGCGAAGGATCTGGATATAGATTTCGGATTTCTGGAGACTGTTTATGAGTATAATTCTTACGGACGACTCAAGGATGTCCTCGCTGAAGTTGTGGATATGAAGAGTCCTGAGGTAGTGGCCATGTTGAGAGTGTTTGATGAAGAACTGTCTTCAGTCCCTTTGATTTGATGTGAAAAATATCCAAAAGAATATTTTAAATAATACTTTGGTTGTTGAATATGGAGAAAATGCTCAAAAATGTTGCATTTGTGTTATAAAAGTATTAAAATTCATGACTGAGTAATAAAAAAAGACAATCAAGGTTAACAACAGGGTAAACATTATTTTAATTTTCTGAATGGAGGAAATGAAAAATGGCAGTTAAGAAGGCAAGCGTAAAGGACCTCGCTGAGAAGGCAGCAGCAGTTAAGACTGAGGCTAAGAAAGACGTGAAGGTAGAAGAGAAGAAGACAGAGACAGCTAAGGCTGAGGTTAAGAAGGAAGAAGCTAAGAAGGCACCTGCAAAGAAAGCACCTGCTAAGAAGGCAGCTCCTGCAAAGAAGGCAGCAGCACCTGCTAAGAAGGAAGAGGCTAAGAAGGCACCTGCAAAGAAGGCTGAAACAACAGCTAAGAAGGCAGCAGCTCCTGCAAAGAAAGCTGAGCCTGCAAAGAAGGCTGCAACAACAACAGCTAAGAAGGCACCTGCAAAGAAGGCTGCAACAACAGCTAAGAAGACAGCAGCTGCTAAGGAAGTTGTTATGGTTGAGTATGCCGGTGGACAGGTTAACACAGCTGATATCGTAGCAAGAGCTAAGGCTGAGAGCGGTAAGAAGACTATTAAGGATCTTAGAGTTTATTATCAGCCAGAGAATGGTGTTGTATATTACACAGTTGATGGTGTTGAAGGTGGTTCTTTCAATCTGTAAGATAGATAGAATATATAAAAAGACGATCGCAGAAATGCGGTCGTTTTTTTTTGTTCATTTATTATGTGACGGTGATGAAAAAACAAGCGGCCGGATGGCCGCCTGGTTTTACTCAGTTCCCCGAAGTTTTATGGTTGGTGCACCAGTTCCGCGTACATAATCTCCGGTTATTATAACCGTTCCGATATTATCATCCTTCGGTACCTGATACATGATATCAAGTAACAGATTTTCTATAATGGATCTAAGTGCTCTTGCCCCGGTTTTTCTTTCTGAGGCGATATTTGCTATTTCATCATAAGCATCGTCATCGAAGAGGAGCTGAACCTCATCCATTTTAAGAAGCTTCTGATACTGTTTGATTATAGAGTTTCTCGGCTCCTTAAGTATGCTGATATACATATCCTTATCAAGACTGTCGAGAGTGAAGATAACAGGAAGTCTTCCTATGAACTCAGGTATCATACCGAAGCCTCTCAGGTCCTCTGTGGTAACCTTGGACAGAAGCTTAGGATCACTTTCCAGTTCGTCTCTCAGGTTTGCACCGAAGCCGATGGAAGACTGGGCTGCAATTCTTGTTTTGATTATTTCGTCAAGATCCGGAAATGCACCGCCGCATATAAACAGTATAGAAGATGTGTTCATAACGGTGGTTGGCGTCATGGCATTTTTACTTCCCGATCCTATAGGTACTTCCACATCTGAACCTTCCAGTATTTTCAGAAGTCCCTGCTGAACTGCTTCGCCACTTACGTCTCTGGAACGGGTTTCCTGTTTCTTGGCGAGCTTATCTATCTCATCTATGAAGACGATACCATGCTCGGCTTTTTCCACATCGTTGTCGGCTGCAGCAAGAAGCTTTGAAAGAACACTCTCAACGTCGTCACCGATATAACCGGCTTCCGTAAGAGAAGTAGCATCGGTTATGGCAAGCGGAACGTCCAGGATCTTTGCTATAGTCTTTACCATATATGTTTTACCGGAACCGGTTGGTCCGATCATCAGCATATTTGATTTTTCAATCTCCACATCATCATCGAAATCAGCCTCGGTAAGAACACGCTTGTAGTGGTTATAAACTGCAACGGACATAACCTTTTTAGCGTACTCCTGTCCTACAACATCTCTGTCCAGAAGCTTCTTTATCTCGTGAGGCGCAGGGATATCCTTCAGTGTGAGAGGCTTTGGTTCTTCTTCCTGTTCAGCCTTTTCTCCAGCCGGAGCCTGTTTGGCAGAAGTGTTTCTGGTAAATGGATTACCTGCAGGAGAACCATCCGGATTTGTTCCCGGCTTACGTCTTTTCTTTACCTTCTGTGAATTAGGTATATCCATATTCGGTGTGAACATATTGAAATTATTGAAGCCCGGCATATGAGTAAAGTCAAGGATAGGACTGTTATTTAACTGATCCAGTGTCTTCTGGAGACAGGTGGAGCAGATATAAACGTCCTGGCTGAAGTTGATCAGCTTTCCGGTCTCTGACTCAGGTCTGCGGCACATATAGCAATAATTTTCATATTCGTCATTGTTATTATTATTTGTATTATTATCGTTATTCAAAGTATTTCCTCCGATATGCTGTTTAATAACTGGTATTATATCAAAAATACCGGTTCAATGCAAAAATCCATTTGTTGCAATAATATATTTAAAGTGCTAACATGTTTTTCAGATATTGGAAAACAAAGGGGTTATATTTTTTGTTTTGAAAGGAATGATAGTATGGTTAAAGTAATAGCACACAGAGGTGCTTCGGGACTTGTTGATTTTGAAAATACTCTTGAATCATTTCGTAAGGCCATAGTGCTGGGAGCAGACATGGTGGAGTTCGATGTGAGACAGACAAAGGACAAGGCTCTTGTTGTTTTTCATGACAGAAATTTTGCTGATACTCCTATAGAGTGGCAGACCTACAGCAACATTGAAAAGGAAGCTAAACAGAGAGGCTTTCATATGCCTCTTCTGAGAGAGGTTCTGGAGCTGTGCCATGGCAGGATATTTATGGATATCGAAGTAAAGGATCATGGCTATGAGAAGAAGATAGTAAAGGAGCTTCATAAGTACGCTGATGTAGATGAGTATACCATCAAGTCATTTAAGGACAAGGTTGTATATTCCATAAAGAAATATGATCCGGAGATAAAGACCGGACTTCTGATAGGAAATTATAAGAACAATCTCAGAAGAAAGATATCTGAGCTTTTCCCTGTAAGAAGACTTAAGGCCTGCAAGGCTGATTTTGTGGGACCGTATTATAAGCTTCTGAAACTGAACTTCACCAGACGTTTAAAGAGGAAGGGCTATCCTATATATGTCTGGACGGTAAATGAGAGGGCAGATATAAAGAGACTGCTGAAAAGTAATGTGGATGGAATCATTACGGACAGACCGGACATTGCACTTGAGGAGAGGATGTTGCTGGAGGAGAAGTAAAGATTCTTCACTTCGCTCAGAATGACAAAAGGGAAATCATATGAAAAAACGTATTCTTGCATATCTTGAATATATAGACTCCATACTTGACGAAAACAGCGAGATAAACAGGGGCGTGGAGCGTGACTGGGACGAGGAGATAAAGAAGCATCTTACCCAGATAGCTTTCTTTGCCCATGAGAGACTGGTTCATCTCATCGTTTTCTGCCTGGTGGCTGTATGCACAGTGTTATGCATTCTTGCATTTGTCATAAAGGGAGCTATCATGCTGTTACCTCTGATAGTCATGCTTTTTGTTCTTCTTATTCCGTACTGTATGCATTATTATCTGCTTGAAAACAGTGTTCAGAGGATGTATACCCAGTACGACATGATGATGAATAAAAAGGAAGTTTATTTTTCTATGAAAAATGACAAGTAAAGGGGTAAAATTCGTAATAATTTTGTAAAGAATTAGTCTTGAAGATATGGGCGTGGAAATGTATAATACGTTGTACACTTAGGAGTACTGTGTAGACCTGCAGTTTACTCAGGGTGGATATAAGAACGTGGAGTATTATACATGAATCATTTCAAGCAGCGTGGTAAATACAAAATAATACAGATTATAGTAGCTGTTCTGCTTTTTGTTCTTCCGACTGTGATCACATTTTCCATCATGGAAAAAAGTGAGTCGGTTAATGAGAAGGGTAAGGAACTGGTGTTTTCATCTGAGAAAGATGATGCAGCCGGGGCTGTACGCAGCGATGCAGAAGTAAGTAATGAAGTTTCTGATGCCGGACAAGCCGAAGCTGCTGAAGCAGGACAAGCCGAAACGGCAGATGTTGAAAAGGATCATATAACCACAAATGTACTGAGAGCCGATAACGGCGGAAGCCTCCCTGTTGTTGTAGCAACTGATACGGATGCTGTTTATATAGAGCCGGGAGAGCCAAATGGAAAAAAGGTTTATCTTACATTTGACGACGGTCCATCAAGCGGTACCAGGGAACTTCTGGAGATACTTGACAGATATGATGTGAAGGCAACATTTTTTGTTGTAAAGAATGAGAATAATGAGGAAGCTCTGAAAGCTATAGCAGAGGGCGGACATACCATAGGTCTTCATTCTGCATCACATGTATATAGTGATATTTATAAGAACAGTCTATCGTTTAAGTGTGATGTTAAGCTGGTGCATGACTGGGTTGAGTCGGTGACAGGTATTGATTCAAAGTACTACAGATTTCCGGGCGGAAGCTCATATGGTCTGATGGGCTTTGATAAGGATAAGGCTATAGATTACCTGAATGAAAAGGGCTATAAGTATATCGACTGGAACGCCGAAACCTCAGATGCGGTTTATCCGAATATGGCACCTGAACAGATGGCTCAGAGAGCTCTTTCATATATTCATTCGAATACGGGAGATTCTGTAGTTCTTATGCATGATCAGGAAGGTCGATACAATACTATAAAGGCACTTCCGATCATTATTGAAACACTGATAAGAGAGGGCTACGAGATTTGCCCTGTTGATGATGATACACCGGAGTTCCATCAGTATCCGGAGGAGATTATTACAGATTGATTTAACTATGGAATATATGACATAATAAATAGCGTGTCATATATTCCATTTCTTATTATATGAAACAAATGATTCGTAAGAAAAGGTACGTATGTCATAGATAATAAAAACAGGAAAGAGACATGAATTATAAAGAAGCCAGACAGTATATAACTGAAAAAGAAGGGCTGGGCAGTGTTTTCGGACTGGACTCCATCCGTGAGCTGCTTCGCCGTCTCGGAAATCCCGAGAAGGGCCGACCGGCCATCCATATAGCGGGAACCAACGGTAAGGGCAGCATACTTGCCTATGTGGAAGAAACTCTGGTTCAGGCGGGGCTTAACGTGGGACGTTATATCTCCCCGACTATATATGATTACCGTGAGAGATGGAAGCATAGTAAGGAGTGGGCGAGTGAAGCTGAGGTGGCTGAGACTATAACTGAGGTGGTATCGGTAGTTGATGAGATGATAAGTGACGGTCTCCCAAGTCCAACGGCATTTGAGATAGAAACAGCGGTAACGTTTCTCCTTTTTAAGAAATGGAATGTGGACGTGATGCTTATCGAGTGCGGTATGGGCGGTCTTCTGGATGCCACAAATGTTATCGAAGCCGATGTGATAAATGTGCTTGCCTCCATCAGCAGAGATCATATGCAGATACTGGGGAACACCCTGACTGAAATAACGACTCAGAAGCTGGGAATAGTGAGAGACGGTTCGGTGCTTATTTCCTATCCTCAGGTGGATGAGGTAAGGGATGTTATAGATAAATACTGCACAGAGCATGATGTAAAGCTCATAAATGTGGACAGCTCTGAGATAGAGGTGCTTGAAAGTGATTACGGCGGAAGCCATTTTACTTATAAGGGTGAGGAGTATAGCACAGCCCTCGGAGGCGTGAGTCAGATATATAATGCTACTGTGGCGATTGAGGTGATCAGGGAATTCTTTAAAGGTTATATCAGGAATTCCGAGAATGGAATCACTGTAAATACCAATGAAGATGTCACAGATGATGTCACCGGTCTTATAAAAATGGGACTTTCTAAAACTGAGTGGGACGGACGTTTCAGTGTGGTTATGAGAAATCCTCTGGTCATTGTGGACGGTGCCCATAATGAGGATGCCTGGCTGAGACTCAGGGACAGTCTGGATAAATATTTTACAAATCAGAAATTCGTCTTTATAATAGGAGTTCTGAGGGATAAGGAATATCATAAGATGATAGATATTCTCGGTCCCGTGGCAGACTATGTATATGCTATACAGTCTGACAGCCCAAGAGCCCTCACAGCTGATGAACTGAGAGACGATTTTGCGGAAGCGGGAGTCGAGACCCGGAGCTGTGGCCTGGATCTTGAGCAGGCGGCTGAAAAGGCTTTGGAGAGGGCAAAGAAAAACGGTGAAACCGTAGTGGTATGCGGAACACTGACAATTAGCGGAGAAATGATAAAATGTATAAAGTCAATGCAGTCTTAAATGACAGCAGATTTACAGAGAGATTAAAAGAAATAAATGAGGCCGAGAAAACCCGTATTTTCTGCGGGCATGGTTATGACCATCTGCTCTCGGTTGCAAGGATTGCTTATATAATGGTTCTCGAGAGGGGACTTTCCATAGATAAGGAAGTGGTTTATGCTACGGCACTCCTACATGATATCGGAAGGTTTTCGGAGCTTGAGAAGGAGTCGGATCACAGAGAGGCAGGACCGGTCCTTGCAAGGCCCATCCTCCTGGATGCGGGATTTGATGAGGAAACCACGGAAATGATATGTGACGCTATAAGGCATCATGGGAAATATAACGGGGACGACAGAAGTCTTGCAGGTGTGCTTTACAAGGCTGATAAGGTTTCGAGAGACTGTTTCAGCTGCAATGCATTTGATGAGTGTAATTGGCTCCCTGAGAAGAAGAATGACAGGATAAAGGTTTGACAGGTGTAAATGATGGATAGAATAGTTATCAAGGATCTGAAGATATTTGCAAATCATGGTGTATTTGACGAGGAAAAGCAGAAGGGGCAGTATTTCTATGTTTCTGCCGTTATTGAGCTTGGCCTTAAGAATGTGGGCACTACAGATAAGATAGCCAATACCGTGAACTATGCTGATGTGGCTGAGATCATAGAGAGTACATTTACGGAGACTGCATATGATACCATCGAGGCTGCTGCCGAGGCGGTAATGGAGGCAGTTCTTTCGAAGTACAGCATTATCAGAAAGCTGAAGATAAAGGTAAGTAAGCCTGAGGCTCCTGTAAAGGCGGACTTTAGGGACATATATGTTGAGCTTACAAGGTCAAGGCACAGAGTATTTCTCAGTATAGGTTCAAATCTGGGAGACAGAGAAAAATATCTGGATATGGCTATAGACGAGCTGAGTAAGGATGCAAGTATAGAGATAAAGAAAATATCTTCCTTTATCGAGACTGAGCCCTATGGACCTGTGGAGCAGCCTGATTTTCTGAATGGTGTGATAGAGCTTGAAACCTATCTGGATCCGGATGAATTTCTTTCTGTTATCTGTGATATAGAAAATGACGCGGGAAGAGAGCGTATCATTCACTGGGGACCGCGTA
>CACZLA010000062.1 GCA_902781895.1 uncultured Lachnospiraceae bacterium | reverse complement strand
CCTCTTATCATTGGAAACGGAAGTAATCTTCTGATCTCTGATAAAGGTCCCGGTGTTCCGGTTATTGAAATCGGAGAAGGACTCAGCAGTATAGTCGTTGACGGAGATTATATAGAAGCCGAAGCAGGAGTTATGCTTTCCAAGGTAGCCAGAGCTGCACTGGATAGTTCCCTTACCGGTATGGAGTTTGCATCCGGAATACCCGGATCTGTGGGTGGTGCACTCTATATGAATGCCGGAGCATATGGCGGAGAAATGAAGGATATAACTGAATCTGTAAAGGTTTATAAGGACGGGATCGTTATAGATATACCTGCTGAAGAGATGAAATTCGGATATAGATACAGTAAGGCAATGGACGATCATATGATCATTCTGGGAGGTCGTTTTAAACTTGAAAAGGGCGACAGAATAGAGATAGAAGACACAATGAATGATCTGAATAAACGTAGACGTGATAAGCAGCCGCTTGAATATCCAAGTGCGGGTTCTACATTTAAAAGACCTGAAGGATATTTTGCCGGTAAGCTGATAATGGACAGCGGACTTGCCGGAAAGAGCGTTGGCGGAGCTGTTGTCAGCCCGAAGCATTGCGGATTTATAATAAATAAAGGCGGTGCTACATCTACAGATATATATAATCTTATTTGTGAAGTTCAGGATATTGTATATAAGAAGTATGGCGTAAGACTTGAAACTGAAGTAAAACTTATTGGGGATTTTCAGTAATAAGGGAGAAGAAAATTGCGTTTTGTTATAGTAACGGGAATGAGTGGTGCAGGAAAAACAACAGTGCTTAAATCCCTTGAGGATTTAGGATTCTTTTGTGTAGATAACCTTCCTGTCGAACTTATAGATAAATTTGTTGAGCTGACAAGTGATTCAAACTTTACTAATGATAAAGTAGCTATAGGAACAGACATCAGAAGCGGAAGCTCGCTGGATGAGCTGAGTGATATTCTCAATCGTATGCGTGAGAATAAGTTTAACTATGAAATACTGTTTCTTGATGCTTCAAATGAGATTCTTGTTAAAAGATATAAAGAGACAAGAAGACAGCATCCTCTTGCAATGGGCGGTGCTCTTCTTGACGGTATTCATGAGGAGAGAAGCAGGATAGACTTCCTCAGTAATATTGCCGACTATACCATAGATACATCAAAGCTTCTGACAAGAGAACTGAAATCAGAAGTTAGAAAGATTTTCTCGAAGGGTAAGGAATATAAGAATCTTATCGTTACTATCATGTCCTTTGGATTTAAATTCGGTATTCCTCAGGATGCTGATTATGTTTATGATGTGAGATTTATGCCGAATCCTTATTACATAGATAATCTGAGACGTAAGACAGGTAATGATGAAGAGGTCCAGAAATATGTAATGGACGCTCCGGAAAGTGAAGAGTTTGTTACCAAACTGGTGGATCTATCAAGCTTTCTGATAAAGCAGTACAGTGACCAGGAAGAACGACATCAGCTTGTTATTGCCATAGGTTGTACCGGTGGAAGACACAGATCTGTAACTGTGGCGAATGAGCTTGCGGCAAGACTTGCCGATAAGCCGTATTCCTTCAGGGTATTTCACAGAGATATAATCAATGATTCATATGTTAAGGGTGAACTGTGATGTCATTTTCAACTGATTTAAAGAATGAGCTTCAGGTTATCATGCCGAAAAATGTTCATTGCAGATATGCCGAGCTTGCCGGGATCATTTCCATTAGCGGAAGAATGATGCAGATTTCCGGAGAGGATATGTTTGCTATCAGAGTTGACAGTGATGCTATGGAAGAGCTGGTCCTGAAGCTTATCAGAATGTCTACTGATATTCCGGACAGCGTTATTACAAGAGAAAATGAAAAGCAGCATCACAGAAAGGTTATCATACCCGGAAAGTACTACGATGAGCTGACTGTCAGACTGAAGCTTCAGGCTCAGGACAGCAGGATATGTGTAAATGAGATCATAACGCAGAGAAATTGCTGTAAGAGGTCATTTTTAAGAGGCGCATTTCTTGCCGGTGGATCAGTGTCCAGTCCCGAGAAATCATATCATATGGAAATATCAGTTCCTACCGGTTCAGAGGCTGAAAAGCTTTGTGGCATTATGACAGGACTTCACCAGAGTGCAAAGCTCATTAAACGTAAGGACAGATATGTTCTTTACGTAAAGGATGGGGATACCATTTCCGATACTATAGGTGCTATGGGGGCATCGAATTCGGTTATGGAGTTTGAGAATATAAGAATCCTTAAGGATATAAGGAATAATATTAACCGCGCAGTTAACTGCGACACTGCAAATATGGCAAAAACAGCAAATGCTGCTGTTAAGCAAATAGATGATATAAATTATGTTATTTCCAAAGTGGGAATAGATAGTCTGCCGGATCCTCTGAGGGATATGGCGAAAGTCAGGCTCGAATATCCGTATCTGTCACTTTCGGAGCTGGGTGAAAAATTTACTCCACCACTTGGCAAATCCGGAATAAGTCACAGATTAAAGAAACTCAGTCAGATGGCAGAATCACTGAGGAATGAATAACAATTTAGTTGAAGGAGAAAAGATTATGACAAAGAAGATGTTTAAGGTTAGTATCCCGCAGTTCGATGAAGCAAGACCAGTTGCCGAAATAGTACAGACTGCAAGTAGATTTAACAGCGAGATTTTTCTTATTTCAGGTAACAAAAAGATCAATGCAAAGAGCATTATGGGTATGATGAGCCTGGGTCTTTGTAATAATGAAGAGATAGAGATAGAAGCTACAGGCGAAGATGAAAACGATGCAGTAGATTCTATAATAAGTTATATGAGTCAGGATTGATAGAAACCATTATTTATGTTATAATCATAGGAGTGTCTTTAGATGCTTTTATGCATGATTAATATATGTTCGCGTGGAGGGAGTATAATGGGCTTTTTCAGTAGTCTGAAGGACAAATTTTCAGCCATAGCAGGTGGTGGAAAAAAATCAAATAAAAGTACCGTTGAGCTTCAGTATGACAAGGCTATGAGTCTTTTTGAGAATGCTAACGGTGCGGATGCCATAGAAATACTCGAAGGTATAGCTGATATAGGTATTAATGAACCTGCTTATAAGCAGTTTGGTTTGGATGCACTGAAGGTTCTCAGTGAATTTTATGAAAACGGTTCTTATAGCAATTCCAAAATTGATAAGGATCTTAACAAGGCTGCTATGTACCTTGAAAAGTACACTAATATTTCCAATGATGCTGAAATGATATATAAGGCAGCAAAGATGTACCTTGAAGCACAGAATTTCTCAAAGGCCATATCTCTTTTTGAGAAGGCTACTTCAGCCGGAGTTAAGTCAGCATATATGAACCTCGGTTCCATATATGAAAATGGTCTTTGCAGGATAGATGAGTATGGTAACAAGAGTGAGTTTATCATTCCCGTGGATCTTGACAGAGCTATGGCTTGGTATAAGCAGCTTGCAGACCTCGGTGATGAGAATGCCATGAAGGCTTATGACCGTGTTGAGTATGCAAGTCAGCATACAGACTCACTTGAGTTTGAGGAAAAGGACAGACTTTATACTGAGATATCAGAGAAACGTAAAGAGAAGGGTAAGGAGCCGAGATATAAGATCATCGATCCTGCATCTCTTCAGTATCAGTATACATTTATTCATAACCAGGTTGACGGTTATATTCATAAGTTACCGAAGGACTGGGTAAAGACAATTAATGAAGAGACAGATGAAGAGTATTATGCTCCAAATCTTACTTATAAAGACTTTGAAATGTATGTAAGCTATGACAGTATTCCCAGAGAGTCTAAGAAAACTCTTGAGAACTATCTGAGATACTGTAATGAAGCTTTTGATGAAGAGCTTCAGCTGAAGTCATACATTACAGAGTATGCAGATGGTATCTGTACAACTTTCTATCATAAGGAAATGAACAAGGGTATCGTTACATTTGCATTTTATCAGGGTAGAAGACTTGCATGTATGAGATTTGTCTGTGCAACGATGGAAATCATTGAGCAGTACGAGGAGATCATTTTTGAGACTGCTAACTCATTTGCATTTGTTAACCCTACTCGTGTCAGTGATCAGAGTCTTAACCGTAAGGATAATCAGTACTACAGCGAGGCTGTATATTGCTATTATCTTGAAGATTATGAAGGCGCCATGTCAAATGCAAAGCAGGCTCTGAAGCTTGGTTCTATCAAGGCCAGCTACCTTCTGATCGATCTTTACTTCGATAAGGATTCACCTTATCGTGATATTGAGAAGACTATCAGCTACGCAAAACAGCTGTTTGAAGCAACAAAGGATCCTGATCTTGCATTCCTTATCGGTAATATTTTCGATCAGGAGCGTAAGGATTATACCAAGGCACTTAAGTGGTATGAGGATGCTGAGAGACTTGGCCATAAAAGAGTTCCTTTCTATCTCGGAAGATTCTATTATTACGGACTTCTTTCAACAGGTAGAGATGGTGAGAAGGCACTTAAGTATTTCAAGCAGGCTCAGGCAAATGGTATCTCAGAAGCTGATGCTTACATTAATGATATCAAGGATCTCCATGGAGAGAATCTCCAGAGTGCTATCGATAAGTGGGAGAGAGCCGTAAAGGCCGGTTCAGGCGCAACAGCTCTTAAGGTTGCACTTATGAAGCAGAGTCAGGTATTCTATATCGCAAATGATTATGAGATAGAGAAGGCTTTCCTTGAGGCACTTGGTCTCGGAAGTACACAGGCTGCTTATGAGCTTGGTAAGATATATGAGAGACAGGAGCTGAATCCTGAATTCACCGGAGAAAAGAAGTCTCTCAAGTATTATGAGAAAGCATTTGACAGCAATTATGAAGATTTCGATAAAGAGAATCTTTATAAGGTTATCGAATATAAAGAGGATAAGGGTACTTCAGAAGAGGATATTATAAACCTGTATCTGCAGAATGCTGCTATGGCTTATGAGCCTGCAGTGGATAAGGTTATTGAGAAGGTTAAGTATCGTACACCTCAGATTAGTGAGCTTTACGGCGTACTTATGGGTATTGCCGAAAGTGGTGATGATGCTGCTATCATTTGTATGAATAAGATGGAGAAAACTTATCCGGATCTTATTATCAAGGAACCTAATAAGGATCAGAAGGTTATTGAGAATAAGTTCTTCCGTCTGCTTGTTCCCCGTTCAAGTGTAGCTACTATCGAGGATGATGGCGGAACTATCAAGATAGCTGATTCTGTTATCGAATTTGCGGTTGCCGAGCTTCCGATAAAGGTTTCATCTGAGGATGATTATCTGAAGATTTATAAACTCATTCTTTCAGAGTATCTTCCTGATGAAAATGCTGAGATCATCATCGCAAACTCCAGAATGATCGGTTCCGGTATGAGAGAGCAGAAGGATAATGTACATAGCTTCAGTATCCTGCTTATAAGCTCGAAGAACCAGTATCTGTTCAAGCTCAGTTCAAGAGACAGAAGACAGATGATCCAGTTTAAGGATGAGCTTATAGAGATAGCTAAATCACTTGTTGAATCCGGTGAGATCTACATTTCAGAAGATGGTTCAAGAAGAAATATCGGTCTTGCAGCTATGCTTCATGCTAATGAAGGTGGATTCCTTTCAATTGGAAAAGATTCAGACGAGTAAATAGTTATTATAATAGAATAATGTATCTCGGGGCAGGGTGTGATTCCCGACCGGCGGTGTAGCCTTAAGGCTTAAGCCCGCGAGCTGTATCAGCAGCTGACTTCGTGTGATTCGAAGGCCGACAGTAAAGTCTGGATGGGAGAGAATTGAAGTATGAATTTCTTTTGAATGCCCTGCGTGTTTATCGCAGGGCGTTTTTCATGAATGAATACTCGCTCGCAAGTGAACTATATACGCTCCTGAGATAATGCATTTATCGACACCGCTTCCGCTCCTTTCGGGCCACCCCTAAGGGTACTAAGCTCTCACTTCGCCAAGGGCTCGTGAATCGCTAAGTGCCCAGACCCGAAACGGTCTCAAAATGCATTTCTCATACGCTTTATACGTTGCCCTTGCTCGCGAGTAAGTATCATCAAAAGATAGAAGTTGGCGAGTTCCACTCGAAGGCCGTTTTGGGCCTGTTCACTTAGCGATTCAGACATCTCTGATGGCTGAGAGCTTAGTGAGCCTAGGGGCGCCCAAACCGTGCGAGAGCTGAGCCGAGAGGGGAACTACGCCCAACTTATCGAGATGATACTTACCGCGGAGATATTCTATATAAAATAAAGACTCTGTGGATTTTAGTGCCGGGCAGTAAAAGAAATTCGAGAAGAATAGAAAATAACGTGACGGGAGATGAATAAAGATGTCTTATCAGAAAAAGTATATGGAACGTGCTATAGAGCTTGCTAAATGCGGAATGGGAGCAGTTAATCCAAATCCTATGGTCGGAGCTGTTATAGTAAAAGATGATCGTGTCATAGGTGAAGGATTTCATGCTTTATACGGTGATCTGCATGCTGAACGTGAGGCGTTAAAGAATGCTGCTGAAAAAGGGGAGGATCCTGAGGGTGCAGATATGTATGTGACTCTGGAACCGTGTTCTCATACAGGAAAACAGCCTCCTTGTACTACGGCAATAATAGCTGCAGGCATAAAGAGAGTTTATATAGGTTCTAACGATCCGAATCCATTGGTTTCCGGAAATGGAGTCTGGGAGCTGAGGACTGCCGGTATAGAGGTGGTGACCGGATGCATGAAGGAGGAGTGCGATGCGTTTAATTATGTATTCTTCCATTACATTACAAAGAATATACCTTATGTGGTTTATAAATATGCGATGACCATGGATGGTAAGATATGCACTTCAACAGGCAAGAGCAGATGGATATCTAATGAAGCCTCAAGACATCTGGTTCAGTCATTCAGAAATGAATTTATGAGTATTATGGTGGGAATCGGAACTGTTCTTGAAGATGATCCTTCATTACTTTGTCATGATGAATATGGTAGGAATCCTTTAAGGATCATATGTGACAGTGATCTGAAAATCCCTATGGATGCCCAGATAATAAAGACTGCTGATCAGGCAAAGACATATGTGGCTTCACTTTCCGAGAATGAAAAGAGAAATCGTCAGAAGATAAGGGAGCTTAAAGATCTGGGGGTTGGAACTCTTCTTATTCCTGCAGATGATAACGGTCATGTTGATCTTGACAAGCTTATGATACAGCTTGGAAAAATGAAGATAGACGGCTGCCTGTTAGAGGGTGGCGGAGAACTTGGATACAGTATGATTTCCAAGGGCTATGTTAATGAAATCAGAGCATTTATAGCTCCAAAGGTATTTGGCGGAAACGGAGCAAAGTCTCCTGTGAGTGGAGCCGGAATAGATGAGGTTGAAAGCGCGTTTGAGTTCAGACTTGATAAGCTTACAAATATAGACGGCGATATATATGCCAGATATCTGAAGGATGAAAGGGGTTGATAGCCTTTGTTTACCGGAATTATTGAGGATATAGGTGTTGTCAGAAATATAAAGAAGGGTTCCGAATCCGTAGTTCTGTCTATAGGTTCAGACAGGATAATGGATGATGTAAGGATAGGTGACAGTGTTGCTGTTAACGGAGTATGTCTGACAGCAACGACAGTTTCAAAAGACGGTTTTACAGCTGATGTTATGCCGGAAACTCTGAGAAGATCTTCTCTGGGAGAGCTAAAAAGAGGCAGTAGAGTGAATCTTGAAAGAGCTATGTCAGCAGGCGGACGTTTCGGCGGACATATAGTTTCCGGTCATATAGACGGAACGGGAGTTGTGAAATCTCTTAAGGCTGAGGATAATGCCACATGGGTTACCATAGAAGCTGAAAGAGGTATCCTTAAATATATAGTGGAAAAAGGATCTATAGCTATAGACGGCATCAGTCTTACGGTGGCTTATGTGGATGATAGCTGTTTTAAGGTATCTGTTATACCTCATACAGCCAGTGAGACAACCCTTCTTGCTAAAGAGCCGGGAGATATAGTTAATCTTGAAAATGATATAGTAGGAAAATATATAGATAAACTGATACATTTTGATGAAACGAAAACCACAGGTAAGGGAATTGATATGAATACTCTTATGGAAAATGGTTTCATATAAATCATAAGTTTTCTTATTAACAATATCGGATGATCATAAAATATTAGTAAAATAAAGAAAGAGGCTTTAAATGGAATATACGCTGAATTCAATCGAGGAGATACTTGAGGATATAAAAGCCGGGAAACCGGTCGTCATATTGGATGATGAACAGCGCGAGAATGAGGGAGATATCATTTTTGCGGCGGAGCATGCAACAACTGAAAATGTAAATTTTATGGCTAAGTATGCCAGAGGTCTGATATGTATGCCCATGGATGAAATGTACAGTGATAAATACAATCTGCCACAGATGTGTATAGTTAATACAGATAATCATACCACTGCATTTTCCGTATCCATCGACCATGTGGATACTACGACGGGTATATCAGCAGTAGAAAGAGGACTTACTGCAAGGAAATTTGCAGATGATGCTTCTAAAGCTGATGATTTCAGAAGACCCGGACATATGTTTCCTCTTCAGGCAAAGAAGGGCGGAGTTATCGAAAGAGCCGGTCATACA
>CACZLA010000061.1 GCA_902781895.1 uncultured Lachnospiraceae bacterium | reverse complement strand
AGCTTGAAATGCTTGAGGAAGCAGGTGCTCTTCAGGATATCTCTCATATGCCTTCACGTGTTAAATGTGCCGTTCTGGGATGGCACACCCTTGAAGAGATGCTTAGGGAAGGCGGAAGTGATAAAGAAGTGACAACGGAGAACGAATAAATGGGAAACACATTTTATTTCGAATGGGAAGTAAAACTGATGGAGATGATTCAGAAGTGGATGGGTGATTTTTTCGTTTCCCTGGCTTCTACACTCAGTGCAATCGGAGAAGAAATGGTTCTGATTGCCATCCTTGGTTTTGTATACTGGTGCTATGATAAAAAATTCGGAAAGGCCATCGGACTTACCATAGTTATCGGTACGGTCATCAATCCGCTGATAAAGAATGTGGTTATAAGACGTCGTCCTTATTTTGATCATTCCGGTATTGACTGTCTGAGACTTCCCAACAAAAAAGCAGAAATGTATGATATAACCGGACAGGGATATTCCTTCCCCAGTGCTCATACATTAAACACCACTGTTATATACGGATGTATGGCAGTCTATAAAAAAACAAAGTTTTTTATCATACTAGCCATAGTCATGCCTTTGCTGATAGGTTTTTCAAGAATAGCACTGGGGGCTCATTATCCCACAGATGTTATGGCAGCCTGGGTTCTCGGAGTAATGATAGTTTTCGGATTTTCATTTCTCGCAAAGAAGGTTCAGCATAAATGGAAAATGTATGCCGTGGTTTATGCTATATCCCTTCTGGGACTGTTTTACTGCAGAACAGATGATTATTTCAAGGGAATAGGCGTTATGGGAGGATTCTTCCTGGCAGACATTATTGAAGAAAAATTTATTAATTTTAAAAATACAAAAAATCCTCTGGAATGTGTAATAAGGATACTGGGAGGCTTTATAACATTTTTGGCTGTATTAAAACTCCTTGAGCTTCCATTTTCTAGAGAATATCTTAAGTCGGGAAAAATGTCCGCGTTAATTATTACATGGATTATTTACACTGTAGTTGTATTTGTGGTGCTTGGACCATACACGTATCTGTTCAGATATACCGAGAAGTTTACAGACAGGTTCAGTCGAAAAAAAGTCGAAGATTGATAAAAAAACGGAGCAATATATCATGAGTGATTTTGAGAGAAAGAAAAAAGAAGAAAGTCCCGTACTTGCCATATGCTACGACTTTGATAAGACCCTTTCGCCAAATGATATGCAGGCGCAGGGTTATATCCAGTCAGTTGGATATGATGTTGAAGGTTTCTGGAAAACAACCAATGATATGGCACATGCCAATGATATGGATGCCAATCTTGCATATATGTATATGATGGTAAAGGAAGCTGAGGGAAATTTTGTCTTCAACGAGAAAACACTCAATGACTATGGTTCAAAGGTTAAATTGTATCCCGGAGTTGAGGACTGGTTTGAAAGAATAAGAAGATATGGTAAGAGCAAGGGCGTGATCGTAGAGCATTATATCATCTCCTCAGGTCTTAAGGAAATGATAGAGGGAACAAGCGTTGCGAAGGCCGGAGCTTTCGAAAAGATATATGCAAGCTCATTTTTATATAATGAGAGAGGCGTTGCTGTATGGCCGGCGCAGGCTGTAAATTTTACTAACAAGACTCAGTTCCTTTTCAGAATATCAAAGGGTGTTCTGGATGTGAATGATGATAAGGGTGTAAATGAATACTTTGCTCCGGATGAGATAAGAGTTCCATTCAGGAATATAGTTTATATCGGAGACAGCGATACGGATATACCGTGTATGAAGCTTGTAAATCTAAACGGCGGACATGCCATAGGCGTCTATGATCTGAATAAGCAGGATAAGTCGAAGGTTTACCGTATGATGGAAGAAAATCGTATCAAATATTTTGCCCCTGCCGATTATCGAGAGGGAAGTGAGATAGATGATCTGATGAAGGCCATCGTTGACAGAACCGTTTCGAACGAAGTACTGGAAAATATACATTACCGAAATCAGAAGGAAATATACTAATTTAAATAACGGGAGTTTTTTATGAAAAGGATAAAGTTGATTCTGGCTGCTGTTTTGATACTCATACCTTGTTTTGTTATCACAGGCTGTGGAGAAAGCAGTGAAACAAACGAGAAGTATGGTATTATATGCACTTCGGATGATAAACTGGAAACTATAAAGGATATTATGGAAGTCCAGGATAAAAAGGAAGTATCCGGACAGACCTACTATCTCGGAAGGATAGAAGATAAAAACGTGGCTGTTGTAAGGTGCGGATCCGGTAAGGTAAATGCGGCACTTGCCACACAGATACTTATCGATAAATTCGGAGCTACAAGGCTTATTGAAGTAGAAAATGCATATACCTGCGATGATAATGTCAAGGCAGGAGATGTAGTGGTTGCCGTAGATACACTTCAGTTTGATGTGGATGCAACTCAGGAGGGATACGCTCTCGGTGAGGTTCCTCTTTCGGGAGTACTGGCATTTGCAACTGATGTTGATCTTCATGACAAGACTCTTACAGCTGCAAAGAGCTCAATCCAGAGTGGAAATGTAGTTGAAGGAAGAGTCTGCTCAGGAGACAAGTATGGTCTCTCAGATAGCGAAAAGAAAGATATCTTTAAGACATTTGAAGGCTGTTGTGTAGATAATTCGGGTGCTGCTGTGGGTGAGGTGTGCTATTACAGCGGAACGCCATACATTATTATCAGTGAGATAACAGAAGGAAATGATGGAACTGATATTGCTGCAAAGATAGTAAAAAGAGTAATAAAAGAATGATAATGACCGCAAATTACCATACTCACACTACACGGTGCAAGCATGCCGTTGGCAGTGAAAGAGAGTATATTGAGACAGCAATAAAAAAAGGCTTTAAGACTCTGGGATTTTCAGATCACAGCCCTCAGCCCTTTACGGGGGGACTGGGGGATGTTATCCGTATGCGTTTGTATCAGGCAGAGGAGTATACAGACACACTTTTGAAACTCAGAGAAGAGTATAAGGATAGTATAGATATTCTTATCGGTTATGAAGTTGAATATTACAGAGATGCATTTGGTGTATTACTGAATGAACTCAGGAAATATCCTCTTGATTATCTGATACTCGGACAGCACTATGCCCCGGATGAGTTCAGAGGTTTTTATGCAGGAGAATATACCACAAACGAAAACAGACTTAAAGCATATGTAGATATGACTATAGAAGGGATGATGACGGGTGAGTTTCTGTACCTGGCACATCCTGATCTCATAAATTACCACGGAAATGACGGAGCATATGTAAGGCAGATGACCCGGCTTATTCAGAATGCTGTAGATCTGAATATCCCCCTGGAGATAAATCTGTTCGGCATGGTTGATAATCGTCAATACCCCAGTGGCAGATTCTTTTCACTGGCATCCGAAATGGGAGCAAAGTTCGTTCTCGGATGTGATGCCCATTATCCCGATATGATCAAACAGCCGGAGGAAATAAAAGGCTTTGATACCTTCCTGGAAAAAAATCATATAGCAGAGGAAGATATTATTTCGGAGTTCAGTTTTCCCTTGTCCCCTGAAAAGTGAGGTAGTATATGCGTATTTTGATAGTTGAGGATGAGTATTCTCTTGCGGAGCTTGTGGCAAACAGGCTGAAAAAAGAAAGATATACCGTAGATGTTTCCAATGACGGTGAGGATGGCCTTTACAATGCACTCACCGGAATTTACGATCTTATCATTCTTGATATCATGCTTCCGAAGGTAAACGGAATGGATATTCTTCGGGAGATTAAGAAAAATGGTATAGAGTCAAAGGTCATTATGCTCACTGCAAAGGGACAACTGGAGGACAAGCTTCAGGGCTTCAGTGAGGGAGCAAATGATTATGTGCCGAAACCATTTCATATAGATGAACTGGTCGCAAGGATAAATGCACAGCTCCGGATAGAAAAAAAAGTAAATGATACATTGGAGTTCGGCGATATCATACTGGAATATAAAACCTCGGCCATCACTAACAAGGAGTCCGGTGAAAGTGTGAATATAAATAACAAGGAGTTCCAGCTTCTGGAATACTTCATGACGAATCCGAATCAGATCCTTTCAAAGGAAATGATATATGACAGAGTATGGGGGATGGACAGCGATGCGCTATCAAATAATCTGGAGGCATATCTTTCCTTTGTCAGAAAGAAGCTGAGGATTATAGACTCCGAAGTTTCTATCAAGTCGATCAGGAACATGGGATATAAGATGGAGTACAATGTATGAAAGAACTCAGAAGAAAGACATTTGTCACTATATTTTTCATATTGTCTGCTATTCTGATCGTTGCTCTTGTTTTTATGAATGTTCAGAACTACAGCGCAAAAAAGGAGAGCATTGAAAGAAGTCTGAACATTATAGATGAACGTAGAGGCGGGAAGGGCTTCAAGGATGATCAGCTCATAAATCCCATGTCCGAACCTGAAAACGGACCGCAGGGTGAAAACGACTTCCAGGGTGAGAACAATCCCCAAGGCGAAAACGGACCACAGGATGAAAATGGACCTGATATCGATAACATGATGATCATGGATCAGGAGGTCTACAGTGTCGAGCTGGAGGATGGTCAGATACAACGTGTTATAGAGCACGGCGATTTTGAAAATGATTTTGATGTGGAAGCTGTTGCGAAGCAGATAATAGAGGATAATTCTCCGAATACAGAAAAAACGGGAAATCTGTTTCTGGTTGATTATTCATTTAAATATAAAGATTCTTCGATAGCCATATCGAATAACGAAAGCGTAAAGCATGATCTTATAAAGCTTCTTATAACTTCACTTATCATCTTTCTGGTGGTTGAAGTGGTTTTATATCTTCTGTCTGTAATCATTACGAGATGGATTACAAAACCTGCAGAGGAAGCATTTCAAAAGCAGAAGGAGTTTATTGCAGATGCTTCTCATGAGCTGAAAACTCCGCTTGCTGTAATAATGGCCAGTTCGGATGAACTTGAGTCTGCAACGGAAGAAGATGAAAGAAAGAAATATATAGGGAATATCAGATATGAATCTGACAGAATGAACAAGCTTATTGCAGGACTGCTTGACCTGTCAAAGCTGGAGGAGGGGGTTTCAAGATCAACCTATAAAGAGGAAAACCTTTCCAGGATAGTTGAGAAGACCTGTCTTGTTTTTGAAGGCGTGGCATTTGAATACTCACTTGAGATAAAAACCGATATTCAGGAAGATATAAAATATAAATGCAGTAAAGAAGAGATTGAAAAAATGATCTCCACTATTCTGGATAATGCCATTAAGCACAGCTATAAGGATACAGCTGTGAAGGTCAATATGCAGAAGATTAAAAATGCTATTGAAATAAAAATAACAAATTCCGGTGATCCTATTCCTTCCGGGGATGAGGAAAAGATATTTGAAAGATTCTACAGAGCAGACAAGTCCAGAAACAGAAGTGAAAACAGGTATGGACTGGGACTTGCGATTGCAAGAAGTATCGCCCGGAATCATGGAGGTAATATTAAAGCATATTCAAAGGACGGCGAGACAACATTTGAGATAACTCTGAAATAGATACTATTAATAAAATTGGATGATTAAAAGATTTACTATGATTACATTTCACTGTAAAAATAGTAAATCTTTTTTTTATTATTTTTGATTTTTTAACTTTCATTTAATTTTACATATATATTATGACCACAGTAAGAGAAATCATCACCGGTAGGTGAGACGTGTATGAAAAGAAAGGAGGCAGTGTTATGAGTGAATTCAGAGAGGTGTTTAAAAGAAATGAAATAAAATATCTTCTTAACGATGAGCAGTATGGAAAGCTGTTTCCGTTTCTTGAGAAAATAGCAAGGGTTGATGATTACGGTCTTTCAAGAATAAATAACATATACTTTGATACCCCGGATTACAGACTGATCAGAACCTCACTTGAAAAGCCGGTATATAAGGAGAAGATAAGACTCAGAACCTACGGCGAGACCCATAATGATACAAACTCATTTATTGAGATAAAAAAGAAATATGACGGTATCGTCTATAAAAGAAGGATAGCTGGAAAATATATAGATGCTTATAACTATATGACAGGAAAAGGGGATATGCTGGATGACTCCCAGATATCAAAGGAGATAGATCAGTTTAGGAATCTATATAAACAGCTGATACCGGCAATGACCATATGTTATGACCGTATCGCCATGGCAGGTATAGAGGATGAAAGCTTCAGAGTGACCTTTGATACAAATATCACATGGGATGACAGATGTCTGGATCTGAGATGGGTGAACAGAAAAGATATGCTGATTCCGGGTAGCAGAGGAAAAATGATAACAAAGCCGGGACAACACATGATGGAAATCAAGGTCACAAATGCTATGCCCATGGAGCTTGTCAGGAGGCTGAGTGAGCTGAGGATATTCCCGGCATCATTTTCAAAGTACGGAAGAGGCTACAGTGATATGCTGAAGGAAAAGATAAACAGAGAGTATGTGGCAGCAGGAGAGATTACCACATCAGGAGAAAAAGTAAGGAAAGGAGCGGTGGCATATGTTTAATAATATATTTTCTTCAATAATAACGGACGGTACATTTACCGGAACTGAATTTGCGGTATCAACCATTACTGCAATAATATGCGGCTTCATCATAGCCGGAACATATATGGTAAAAAACAGATATTCTAAAAGCTTCGTTGTCACCCTCGTACTGCTCCCTTCGATAGTTGAGCTGGTGATAATCCTGGTAAACGGAAATATAGGAGCCGGAGTTGCAGTGGCAGGAGCCTTCAGTCTCGTAAGATTCAGGTCTGCCCCCGGAAGAGGTCAGGAGATAACAAGTATATTTCTGGCAATGGCAGTAGGCCTTGCAACAGGAATGGGTTATATAGGAATAGCAATACTGTTTACAGTCATGATAACAGTGATAAATCTGCTTCTCAATGTTTTGAACTTCGGAACAGACAGCAGAGGCTCGAGAATTCTCAGGATAACAGTTCCGGAGGATCTGGATTATGAAGGCAGGTTCGAAGACCTGTTTACAAAATATCTCAGGGAATATGATTACGATGAAATAAAGACAACAAACATGGGAAGCCTTTATAAGCTGACACTCAGCGTCATCCTTAAGGAAGGAATTTCAACCAAGGAATTTATTGATGAGCTGAGAACCAGAAACGGAAATCTGGATATCAGCCTGGGAAGACAGATTGATAATATGGATACGTTGTAAATATAGAAAGTCATTCAGAGCGATAAGAAGTGTCATTCTGAACGAAGTGAAGAATCTTGAATAAAGGAGGAAGAGACTATGAGAAAACGAATAAGTATGATCTTAATAATAGCCATGATGGCAATTGTTCCCACAGCCTGTGGCTCCGGCGAAACATCTGAAAATACAAATATGAGTACGGTAAGTGCAGAGCAGACTCAGGAGGATAGTACAGAAAATACAGAAGCATCAAAGAATGAGTCAACTTCTGATAATAAGAACGAAGCAACAGCAACCGCAAATGTTACATCTGACGGAATGATCGATGCAACTGATATGTTTACGGAAAGAGACCTGCAGCAGACTGCGGATACAAGTGAAGCAAAAAGCATAACTCTTAAGGATGGTGAGGATATCACTATCAGTGAAGCAGGTGTATATGTAGTATCCGGTTCATCCAAGAATGCTACGATCTATGTTGAGGCAGGAGATGAGGATAAGGTTCAGATAGTCCTGGATGGTGTCAGCATGACAAATGAAGATATGCCATGTATATATGTGAAGAGCGGGGATAAAGTGTTTGTTACAACCACGGGAGAGGAAAGCAGTCTTTCGGTTACAGGAGATTTTAAAGACGATGGCGATACAAACCTTGATGCTGTCATTTTCTCAAAAGAGGATCTGGTGCTTAACGGAACCGGTACACTTAATATCACATCAAGTGATAATGCAGTTACAAGTAAAGACACTCTGAAGGTTACCGGTGGAAATATAAATATTGACTGTTCAGGAAGCGGCCTGGAGGCACATGACGCTATAGAGTTAGCCGATGGAAATATAAATATTACAAACAGCAATGACGGCTTACATGCAGAAGATAACGATGACGACTCTGTCGGATACATTTATATCTGTGGCGGAACATATAATATTAACGCAAAGGATGATGCGATACATGCAACAACCATTATTCAGCTGGATGGCGGCGATTATACACTTGTGGGCGGAGAATGCATAGAAGGAACGTATATTCAGATCAATGACGGAAATATCGATATCACTGCATCTGACGACGGAATAAATGTAGCCCATAAATCTTCTCAGTATAACCCTACATTCGAAATGAACGGCGGAAATGTAACCATATCTATGGGAGCAGGAGATACTGACGGTGTTGATTCAAACGGGGATATAATAATAAACGGCGGAACTATCAGCGTGACAGGTCAGTCTACCTTTGATTACGATGGAAATGCACAGCATAACGGTGGAACCATCATTGTAAATGGTGAAGAAACCGATGAGATACCCAATCAGATGATGGGTGGAGAAGGTGGCCCCGGAATGGATGGCCAGGGCGGTCCAGGAATAAATGGCCAGGGCGGTCCAGGAATGAATGGCCAGGGTGGTCCCGGAATGGATGGTCAGGGCGGATTTGGTCCCAGTGGCCCCAGATAAAATGAATATGTTATGAATTACCAACGCCCATAACAAGTGATGGAAGTGGTTTCTGTTAGTCGTGACACTTACGGGTTTCCCACTACGAGAGCTGTCCGTACCAAAACAAGGCAGATTCACTAAACTGCCACTATCCCTTTAGCG
>CACZLA010000060.1 GCA_902781895.1 uncultured Lachnospiraceae bacterium | reverse complement strand
AGTGTGCTAAGCACCTCTGTTACTGCCTGAAGGAACTCAGGCTGATCTGCGTCTCTCTTCTGTACTTTCTCAAGTACCTCATCAACATATGACATAGCTGTTTTCTCCTTTTATATAATTATTCTTTAGAAATTGTGCTGACCAAACTTTACTTCCAAAATAACAGGTCCAGCCACTTTTCCCAACTAAAGTAGAATTATATAATACAAAAGCTATGTTGTAAATAAGAAAATTAAGTTTTTTTGTGTTTTTATGAATAAAATTTAGTTTTTTATTAATAAAGTTCGTTTTATTAATAATTTGACAGAATTATGTAAACCGCCTACTCGCCATCAAATACAATTCTGATCCTTGTTCCGATCTCTTTCCTTGATGTGATCTCAAAATGTCCACCATGCTTATCCACTATCCATTTAGATATGGACAGTCCAAGTCCGGTTCCCTGAACCTTTCTGGTATCATCGGCTCTGTAGAATCTTTCGAACATATGCTTTACATCCACCTCTGCCATACCGATACCTGTATCCTGAACCTGTATATAAGGATATCTGTGCATATCCTCATCCTCGGCTATACCGATAGACAAAACTATCTCATCTCCCTTTTCGGTATATTTTGCAGCATTATCAACCAGTATCCTCATAGCCTGCTTTATCATTCCCGGATCCGCCTCCATATGAATCCCCTGATACTTTTCATCATATTTATAGACATGATTCTCATCGATCATAACAGACTCTTCATATATTTCCTGCATGATATCATTCATGCATACATATTCCATTTTCATCTCATTTCGTCCCGCATCTCCCCTTGCCAGGAAAAGCAGCTGTTCTACAAGATGATTCATATGATCCGACTCGTTCTTAATAGCCGTTATCGATTCATCCAGGATTTCCTCATCCTCCTTGCCCCATCGATCCAGCATATTTGCATATCCCTGAATAACCGCAATAGGAGTCCTAAGCTCATGAGAAGCATCATTAACAAATCTTGTCTGCTGCAGATAAGTCTCATGCATCCTTTCCAGCATGTTGTTCATCGCAGCCTCAATTCCCTCCAGATCCGAATCGCCCAGCGAAAGTGAGGAAGTCTGTTCAGGAGAAATGTGTTCTATGGCGTTCTCTATCGTGTGATACTTGCTGTTATCGAACGACATTTTACTTATCTCCTCAGCCTTCAGTGCCATCTCATTTATGGGCCTGAGGGTCTTCTTTATCTTCTTATACTCTCCGTAATATGCTATGGCAATATTAAGGAAATGAAACAGCATTGATATTCCGACTATACAAATGATAAGTATAAATGCTTTATATGCATTTACCTCCATTACGTCCCCATCAAGAGACTCCACAACATATTTCAGATTTAAAAAGCCATCACCTCTTGTTGTAAAATATCTGTCAAACCTAATTCCGATCTTACCGAAATGAGTCCACTCCTCCGTAAATACCCACATGAAGGAAAGCGCTATAAAAAGAAAAATGTCCGTAGCAAAAAAGATTCCCAGCTTCTTTCTTATCAGCTGGCCATGAAGCTTATATGCTATGGACGACATTTTTTCCGATTCTTTTACCTTTGTTTTTGCCATAACCCTTTACCTACTCCGACTTGATAACATACCCTACGCCACGAACTGTCTGGATCATTTTTACATTATAAACTTCATCTATCTTAGATCTGAGATATCTTACATATACATCTATAACATTTGTCTCCCCAAGATAATCATATCCACAGACCTTCTCCAGAAGAGTATCTCTGGACAGAACTATATCCATGTTTTCGAGGAGAACTCTGAGCATTATGAATTCTCTGTTCGTAAGCTCTATTTCATGACCATCGTATTTTACACTATGTCTGTTTACATCCATCTCCAGCTTCTGCCATACGAGAACCCCTTCTCTTTTCTCCGGAGCAGATGCAGCATCCGAAGCTTTCTTTTGATTTGCATTGCCATTGTAAAGCTTCATAACTACTCTGATTCTTGCAAGCAGCTCTTCTATCGCAAATGGTTTTGTTATATAATCAACAGCTCCTGCATCCAGTCCTGACACCTTATCCATTACTGCATCACGAGCTGTAAGAAGGATAACAGGTGTATCCTTCTCTTTTTTCAGCCGTCTCAGGACTTCAAGTCCGTTAAGTTCAGGAAGCATTATATCCAGGAGGATGAGGTCATAATCCTTCTGGATAGCCATATCAAGAGCAGTTCGTCCATCCATGGCTTTATCCACCCGGTATCCCTCATGTTTTAGGCCAGTTTTTCCTCATCCTCTACTATAAGAATATATGCTTCCATAATTATCGTTCCTTTTCTTCTTTATATTCTTCGGCCTTGAGGCCTTCAGAAAGACAATTACTCAACAACGTCTTCCTTTGCCTTCTCAGCCATATCTGATGCTTTTTCAAACATATCGTTTATGTTCTTTGAATTATCTTTTCCTACTACTGAATACTTGCACTCACAGAAAAGTGAAATGATTATTACAATCACTGTTAAAGGAAGTGCACAGAGCATAATTAATATTGCAAGTAAAAGCGGGAGCTTTAATATCTGCTCACCTCTTCGTGTGATCTTCAGAGAATTGTTTACTGTATATCTGAAGAACTTCTTAATTCCACTTCCAAGATCTGCAGCAAAGCTTTTTTCTTCTGTATTCTCGCTTCTCTCAACAACTGCAGGAACATCACTGTATCTATCCTGTGAATCACTGTCAGTCTTGTATGTTACAGTTGAAGGCTTAACCTTACCCTGTCTCTCCAGACTGATCATAGCATCCAGCATATCGCCATTTGCTTCTTCAAGTGCATTCTTTGCATCCTCATAAGATACATTTGCCTTCTGTACGAGCTTCTCAACCTTTTCAAAATTATCCATAATCTTACCTCTTTCTTTCATAAATGATTTCACATGAAGCTTTAAGCTTATGTGTTTATTTCCTTTTGACAACTCATATGATAGTCTTAATAAATGAAATAATCTTTTATGAAAGATTAAAAACACATTAAAAAATTTATTTAAAAAGGCAAAAAGGTTTTAACCCTTCCTGCCTTTTTAATCTATTTTATCTTAGGAAGCTCTCCGTCAATATTTTCATTCAGCCAGTCCATATGAAGAAGGTCTTTTCCTTTCATCTCTTCAAGTGCGACGCTGACGCCTCGTTTATTCTGAAGCTGCTGAACCTGCATAGTCTTTCCGTCTCTGGTATGTATCTCACCGGAGAATGGTCCCATCTCTCCCTTGATAACCGAGTTCTTCATAAATGAAAGCATTTTCTTTGTCTGATAAACATTAGCCGGAATTCTTATATCAACCACACCTGTAGAAAGCCCAAACCAATAGTTTGCCGACTTTTTCTTTCCCTGTTCCTCGCTGATGTCCCAGGCTCCCGAAAGAACAGACTGAACTATCTGTACATAGTACTTGCCCCAGCTGAAATATGCGGAGCCTATATATCTGTCCCTGTCTTCATCTATTCTAAATACACCCTGTCTGCCGGAGGTAACCTGCTTTGTGGGATACTCCAGATCCGCAAAGTACTTAACGCCTTCCCGCTCCCACTCATCTCTATATGACTTATCATCACCGCTTTCAGGACACTTAAGTGAAACTCTGCACTCCGGATCTATCAGAGATACACCTATGGCAAATGCATTCAGATTCAGGATACTCATTTTACTTCCGACTCTCATCAGATAACCTATCTTCCTGTTTTCCGAAATCTCCGGATTCTGAAGCATTACATCTGCACAGTAAACTCCCATCAGAAATGCTGCCTCATAAAACCTTCCCTGATAGCATCTGACAGATGAATACGAATCTCCCAGAGAACAGTTAAGAAACTTTACATCCGGTGTATATACCGCAGACTGAAGTGCGGCCTGAAGCATATCCGGTGTTACGGTAAATATGATCTCATTTTTCTCATGGATAGCCTTTCCGATAGCATAATCTATACCACCGAGATTCTTTGCAATATAACTGCGAGTCACTACATTACTGTCTGTCATCTCATCTACATACAGTCTGCCTGCTTCATGGCTGTCTACCCATCTTGAATCCTCGATGCCCACATCATAAACAAATGCAACCTTAAGAGGCGAACTCCATGTATATCTCTTTTGTTTTGTAAACAGACTCCTGATATTCTTGGCTTTTTCTTCTCCTATAGGCGCATTTGCCAGATATGCTATATCCTCAACATTGTTGCCAACAAACTCAGCATGAGCTCTCTTGATATTATTAACTATCTGATCGTCTGAAGAATCTTCGATAGTCTTAAATGGGAAAATGGATATATAAATAAGAAATGAATCACTGATATGTCTCTCGTTGGTAACTCCAAGCTCCTTCTTCAGATTCTTACTGAATCTGAAATATGCAGATTTAAGTTCCTGACAAAGTGTCTCCGGCCATTCATTTTCAAGGTCCTGCCCCATAATATCTGCCAGCTTCTGATATGCCCCCGGCTCACTGAAAACAAGAAGGAAGTTTTTAGTTACTTTGTAAAAGTCCATATATTCATAATAAACCTTTACTTCCTTCTTATCACTTCTCTTCGGAATAATCCTTGTAACATCCGCAAGAATATACTCAGTACCACCGTAAGTGGAAACGGAAACTCTCTTGTTTCCTTCCTGAACATAGTAGTCATTCATATATTCATATACCTTAATTGCATCTCTTATTCCTTCCTGCATATAGGAATCATAAAGATTTGACCATTTAACGGCAAACTCGGTTCCATCCTCCAGAAGAGGCATGAAATTATTGGCAAATGCATTATTTCTTGCCACTTCCTTGTTACCCTTTATCCTGCTCAGCGGCAGTTCAAGCAGTCCCAGTCTTGTCTGACCTGCATTGTCCTTTACCTCTTCCATGGCATCAAGAACAGGAAGATATGGTGAAACTCCTGTCTTCGCCGCATTACGCACTGCATCATCCCCAAGTTTTTTTGCCGCTTTGTAATCCTCTCTCATTTACCCCCTCCTAATCCTTCTATAAGATTCTTCGCTTCGCTCAGAATGACATCATGTTGCTTCACTCAGAATAACATTTTAATCATATGTTTCAGTATACCACCTGACACCTGTAACTTCCATCTGTTTTTAGAATACAAGCCGTGGTACAATGACTATATTACCTTTATGAAAATGACCGATAACGGAGATAAGCATATGAAAAAAAACGATGCCAAAAACAAAACAAATCAAATTAATACAGATATAACCGATACAAATACAACGGACACAGATTTAACAGATAGAAATATAACCGATACAGATCAGAATAAACCCGTGATAAAAAAAATCACCTGGGACAGAATGTGGATTGAATTCTTTATCAGTGGTGTAAACGATGAGGATGTATATATAGAAAATGTAAGAAACAGCTATAAGCAGCCCCTCACTCTTCCTATAGATGATACAGGCTACTACATTTCTCCCGACAAAGCCTATGGAAATGGTATCAAAGTCCTCAGACTTAACATCACCAATCCCGGTGACTGCAGGATGCTACCCCTCGGAGTTTATAATCTCACCACCTCCTCCGGAGAAAAGATACAGCTTTCGGAAAAAATAGATGCAAAGCTTCTGAATCGAAGATTTATCTATTTTCATAACGAACGGGAGTACCGGGTTCAGTTCTCAGGAAAAAATAATTTCAAGATAAAAACCTCGGATATCATCAGGGAAGATATAAGCACACTGCAGAGAGTATCTTCCTTCATACGTCGTTCAAAATATAGTGCAGCCAAGAAAATTCTCAAACTCATTTATAACTGTGAATACCTTTTCTTTCACAGAAAAGAAAATGTAAATGTGAATGAGATTAAGAATCCCCGTATACTTCTGATGTCAGATATAAGCGAGGAAATGGGATCCAATATGGCTGCTCTTAAACACGCCCTCATGCGGGAAGGCTACAAGCCCGATGAACTGCTTCGTGCCATAACCACAAAGCACTACTCCATCATTCACTGGATCAAATCTCTTAAAAAGATAGCATCTGCAGATTTTATTTTTCTCGATGACCACAGTCAGACAACAGACTGGCTGAAAATAAAAGGTTCAGTTGTAACTCAGCTCTGGCACGCCGGAGCCGGATTCAAATCGACCGGCTACAGCAGATTCGGTATGCCCGCAAGCCCTGCTCCGGTTTCCGGACACAGAAGATACGATTACGGTATAGCAGGTTCGAAAAAGATAAGACATTTCTTCTCCGAGGTCTGGGGAATAAATGATGATATGGTACTTCCAACCGGAATGCCGAGACTGGATGAATATCTGGATGAGGAATACAGAAAAGAAACAACCCGCAAGCTTCTTAAAACCTATCCAATATTATGTAAACCTTCCTTATCCGTTGTAGAAGAACCTGTTAAGCGGGACAATATCATTCTCTTCGCCCCTACCTATCGTGGGGAAAACAAAAAGGATGCCTATTATCCTTATGATATGCTGGATATGGACAGGCTTTATGAAGTATGCAGAAAGACCCATAGTATTATTATTTTCAAAATGCATCCATTTGTCAGTGAACCGGTTCCGATTCCGGCAGAATATAAGGACAGAATGCTCGACCTTGGCAGTTATCCGAACATCAACGACCTGTTCTATATAACCGACCTTCTCATAACAGACTATTCTTCAAACATCTATGAGTTTTCCCTTATGAGAAAGCCGATGCTTTTCTACGCCTACGATATAGATGAGTATACAAAAGAAAGAGGTTTCCACCGTGATTACCGAAGGAATGTCCCCGGTAAGATAGCAGAAACCTTTGATTCTATGATTGATGCGATTGTTAATAATGATTACGAATATAATAAGGTTGAAGAATATATCTCAAATAACTTCGATCATACTGATACACACGCCTGTGACAGAGTGATCGACTGGATAATCAAGGGAAATCTTCCTACGAATTGATATCCGTAACCTTCAGTTTTTTAACCTTTCTAAATGCAAATTTGTTTATACATGCAGCAAATATACTTTCAAATACTATGGCGATCAGCCACGCGTATATATTAAATTCGCGGACAAGTAATGTATCAGGCTGATCCAGCATCTTGATTATCATACTGGAAAGAGGCGTACCATACAGTACTGCAAGTGCAAGACCTATCACCAGTGTCGCTATCGTCTCTTTCCTGAGATATCCGATAGCCTGCTTAGTACTGAAGCCGTTTACCCTCATTACGATAACCTCTTCCTTTCTTCTGTTTACAAATATATTTGTAAGATTTGAAAGGACGAAAATACTCATAACAAGTGCCAGGAAGGTTGCTATGACAACTATCAGATCATAAACCAGCTTGAAGGAATTATAATTATCCTCCCTGTTTTTCGGAGTTGTTATAGATGCCTCCGGCATGATATCCATTATTTTCTTCCTCAGTTCATTTGAATCAGCGCCCTTCAGATTTATGTACAATGTATTGTTTGTAACGTCTTTTCCATATAGCTCCTTGTAAGTCTTTGGAGACATTATAACGACCCTGCCCAATCGATTTAAAAATACACCCTTTATATCAACTTCATGAGTACATAGATCATTATCAAATAACGTAATCTTATCACCCGTATCCAGTCCGTCATAATCATACATTTTACTCTGAATCAAAACTCCGTCTTCAGGAATCTTTAACTGCACATTATCATCTAAGTGATCAGTCAGCTCATAGTAATCTGAAAAATCATCACTGTCAGATACAATAAGCTGAGCAAATTCCTGACGCATTTTTGATTTAAAGACGGTATAGGTCATATTAAAATCTATATATTCAGCACCGCTGCTTTTAACAACCTCCTTAAGCTCATCATATTTCTTATCATCGGAATTATATGAAACACTCAGGTCATACTTTTCTATCTTCTTCAACTGTATGTCCAGCATATCGGAAAATGCAAACTTCATGGAAAATCCTATTCCTATCATTGCACAGCTTCCCGAAATTATGATAATGGAGATAAACACTCTTTCTATCTCTGTTTTCATATTTCTGAATATAAGCTTTGAATAAAGAGTACCTTTTTTACTTTTCTTAATATCTGTGTTTTCATTATTTTTCCTGTTTTTACCAGCAACCCTTTTCAGCTTTGACTGACCACTCATAAGAGTTACTGCCGACTGCTTAAGCAGTCCCTTGCAGGCAAAGAAGGTTGCAGCCAGGGCAACTATGATTTCCGCTATCGAAATGATCACCAGATAAATCGGCATCAACAAAAGTGCCGGATCCGGAAAAACATTCAGACCACTGAGTCCCTTTACCATTATAAACTGCAGCGCATAACTAAGACCCACACCTGTCAGTATTCCGATCACTACAGCAGACACTCCGAAGTATGTATACTTTGATCTGATAACACCATTAAAGAATCCCAGAGATTTCATGGTGCCCACAAGATTCTTCTGTTCGTCTATGATAATAGCTATTGTCGAGAAACATACAAGTGTTCCGACTATGATAAACATAGCTATAAATGCCAGGGATGCCGATTTCATGGAGCTGTCCATAGAATAAAGATCTACATAACCATGATTGTCTTTTCTGTTCATAAGAAGATATGATGAGGGGGTCAGACTTTCAACCTTATCCTCAGCTTCTTTTATCTTCTCTTCGGCTTCCGACTTCTTTTCATCCAGCTGAGTCCTTGCATCAGTGAGCTTGTCTGCACCCTCTTTTTTCTTTTCTTCAAACTCTTTTTTCTTATCATCCAGCTGAGTCCTTGCATCAGCCAGCTTATCTGCACCCTCTTTTTTCTTTTGCTCAAATTCCTTCTTCTTCTGACTAAGAAGGGCCTTTCCATCCTCCAGCTGCTTCTTTGCGGACTCGAGCATCTGTCTACCTTTTTCTATAAGTTCATCTGCCTGCTTTGTCTTTTCAGCATAATCCGCCTTTAATTTATTTAGCTCTGCCTCTGCCTCATCAAGCTTATCAGGGTCTATGGTGATCTCGGGAATTACAAAATCCACCTCGGGAATGTATTCACCTGCACCATCCATATTGATTATTACACCCCAAATAACATCCGTCTCTTCGGTACCGGGATCATCACCCTTTCTATTCTTGGCGGCTTCGATCATTGCTTCAATCTCGGCAATCTTCGCATCCGCCTCTTTCCTTGCTTCAGCGTAAGCATCCTCTGCATCACCGAGTTCCTTCTCCAAAACGGGAATGGTTCTCTCAGCTTCATCCTTCTTTGCTTCAGCGGCCTTTATCTGAGCCTCTGCCTCTGCCACCTTAGTATCATATTCCTTCTGACCGTCTTCGATCTTTTTTTCAGCATCGGATATCTGCTTATTCGCATCCGCTATCTTGTCATCATATTCCTTCTGACCATCTTCTATCTTCTTCTCAGCATCGGCTATCTGCTTATCGGCATCAGCCTTTTTTTCATCAATCTGTCCCTGAGCACTTGATTTGATTTCAACATCATGATCCGGAGCAATACTCGCCAGAGCATCATTTATTATTTCAGTATCCTTATCAACCAGTTTTTCATACTCTGCACTTAATATATTCAGACTATCCGGATATTCCAGTCTTATTACCGCCTGAGAATAATAAGAATTAGTTTTACTCTTATCAAAGGCACACTCCGGTGCAACTGCAAAATCACTATGTCTTGTTGCAGTAAAATCAGGATGTATTACAATACCGGTTATTACAAACTTCTTATTTTTGATAACCTCTGATTTATCATAAATTTCAATGGTATCACCAATCTTTATATTCTTTGACTTGGCATAATCTTCTGAAATAGCCAGCTCATTTTCCTTTTCAGGTAATGAGCCACTGGTCAGCTTTGGAACATTCACCTTTTCTGTAAGCAGAACAATACTTATGGAGTTTGTCTTTCCATTATCAAAAATATGCATTGCGGAAACTTCAAAATAACCTTCAATATCCTTTATAACATCCAGCTTTTCTAACTCATCTATCTCTTTCTGTGATATGCCTTTACTTGCAGTTAACTGAACATCTCTGAAATTATATTTTTTATAGAATTCCGTAGCTGTATCACATAATGATTTCCTGTAAGCGGACATACCTAAAAAGACACCAACCGCCATCATTGTAACGATGACGATTGAAAACCACGAAACCTTTTTCTTTATTACATTTCTTCTTGCATCCTTTGCTGCAGTTCGTTTCATTTACTATTGCTACCTTGAATCGTTCTTTATTGAATGTTTTCCGTAATCCCTAAATCTATTCCTTACTACCAGGACAGATCTATAGCCCTGACAGGCTGCATATTTACTCTGACACTTGAGATCATACCGTTTTTCAGCTTTACAACTCTGTCAGCCATCTTTGCAATCTCTGCATTATGTGTGATCATAACAACTGTCTTCTTATTATTTCTTACTATATCCTCAACTATTTCAAGAACCTCCTGACCGGTCTGGAAATCCAGAGCCGCAGTAGGCTCATCTGCCAGTATAAGTCTGGGGTTCTTAACAAGAGCTCTGGCTATTGACACTCTCTGCTGCTGACCACCGGACATCTGAGCAGGGAAATTGTTTGCTCTGTCAGTCAGCTTTACCATTTCCAAAGCATCACGGGAATCTATGGGATTTACACAGTTCTCAGCAACAAACTCTATATTCTCCAGTGCCGAAAGATTCGGCATAAGATTATAGGACTGGAAAATAAAACCTATAAAATCACGTCTGAAAACAGTAAGCTCATCATCCGTAGGATGAGAGAAGTCCACTCCATCCACCGTGACGGTTCCGTCTGTAAGTGAATCCATACCTCCTATAATATTCAGCATGGTTGTCTTTCCGCATCCACTCTCTCCCAGGATAACAAGAAATTCGCCCTCATATATATCAAGGTCGATACCCTTCAGAACTCTGAGTACATCCTCTCCTGATGGAAATTCCTTAATGATATTTCTCAGGGAAATGATCGGATCACTCTTTACTCTGGTCTTAACTATATAACCCTTATCCTCTATATCCATTGCAACAATGGCGGCCAGATTTGAACCCAGCATGGCATCATGCTCGGTAAAGGTTCCATCCTCTTTATTGATCAGCTGCAAACATCCATACACACCCCTCTTGGTACGTATTGGGATAGCTATCATGGTGTTTGTAACGCAGCCTGTTTCCTCATCCTTGTTTGTCGAAAACCTTTCATCCTTTTCAGCATCATCGATGATAACGGTCTCCTGACGGTTATATACATAACCAAGAATTCCCTGATCATCCTCGATACTTACTCCGGTAACATCATTTTTTCCTGAACAGGCTACCACATAAAGCCTTTTATCTTTTTCATTTTGAATCCATGCAAATC
>CACZLA010000059.1 GCA_902781895.1 uncultured Lachnospiraceae bacterium | reverse complement strand
ACTGTCGTTTCCATCCTTGTCAAGGTACTTTCCTGTTGTTGTATTCTTTACTACGAATGTGATTCCACCCTGCTTCTCTTCCTCTGTGAGGTCTCCTGTAAAGGTCTTCTCGATAACGAAGTCTGCCTTCTCCGGTAACTTCTCATATGTATCTACGATATTCATCTGTCCGGCTGTATCTGCTGTTACAGTTACAGGTGAAGTAGCTGCTGCTCCGTTGTATGTTACTCCCTGGAATTCATATCCATCTACTTCTGTATCTGTCTCTGTTACTGTGTACTCGCCAACAGGTATTCCTGTGAATGTCTTTGTAAATGTCTTTGCATCTGCATCGTATACAAATCCATCACTGATAGTAAGCTTAACAACTGTATCACTGGTTGTTCCGTCAGCATTAAGCCACTTTCCTTCTGAATTCTGTACTGTGAAGTACAGTGCTCCATCAGCTTCTGCCTCTGTGAGGTTTTCCTTATCGAAGCTCTTCTCTATGATAAGGTTACCCTTTTCTTCAACCTTCTTATACTTATTAATAACATCAACTGAAACAGTACCATCAGCCTTTATCTTTTCAGATACTACAGGCATTTCTGTACTGCCATCAGTATCAAGTACATATTCTGTTGAAGCTGTTCCGTCAAGAGTCTCGGAAATTGTATATGTTACGTCAACCGGAAGATTCTCGATAGTGTAAGTATATACTTCATTTCCTTCATCTTTCCACTTTCTGTCACCTGTTCCTACATTACTTGTTGTAAGATCAGGAATATCCAGAGTTGTGCTATCACTACCAACTCCGGTAAATCTGATAACTCCAAGTTCTTCCAGTTTAGCATCAGAGATTGTCTTGCTTATTACAAGTGATCCCTTAGGCTCAACTGACTCTTTATAAGTATTCTCAACTGTTACTGTATCTTCATCATCAGCAGCAATTGTCTTAGTATTATCACTGTAAGTGATTGTAGGATTCTCAAATCCATCAAAAGCATTTCCTGTGAGAGTCTCGTTTACAACATACTCAACATCTGCAGGAATATTAGTGATTTCGATTGTTCCATCAACTGGCATATGGAAGGTAGCTGGTGCATTTGCAACGAATTCCTGAGGTGCACCATTTACCCAATATGTGCCGTCCTTACTAAATGAAACTGTTACAGGGAAGGAAATGTCATCCTTAGGGAAATCATCACTTCCGGCAGACTTTGCTTTGCTGACTGTGAGTTTTCCATACTGACTAGGTCTCTTCTCATAAGTATTTGTTACTGTTACATCACCTTCCGGATTTTCAGGACTGATAGTTACTGTTGTATCATTTCCGGAAATGTTCATTAATTCATATTCGTCAGTTCCGACTGTCTTTACATCACCAACTACAGGTGATAACTCTTTAACTGTATATTCACCCTCATGTATTCCGGAACCATTTAATACCAGCTTTTCACCGGCCTTTACAGTAATTTTCGGAGCCCACTGTTCCTGATCGGACCAGCTTTCTGTTCCATCCGGGTTGATGTATTTTCCGTTAGGGCCCTTAACAATAAATGTACAATCTGTTCCGTTAAGAGCAGGATCATTTACTGCCTTCTCAATAACAAGCTCATACTTCTGATATTTATTAGTTACAACAAATACCTGATTCTCCAGCGTATTAGGATAACGAGCATCACCCATAAGAGTTTTGGACTCATTATTCCCCTCTGTTTTAAGGAAGAAGTACTCTGTTCCGCCTACATTAATACTGGTTCCAACAGGTTCAACCTCTTCTATCAGATATTCTGTACCATTTTCATTGAACTGACTTCCCCAGATAGCACAATTCTGAGTACCATCTCCAGTAAGCTTTAATGGAGTTCCGGCCTTAACCTTAAGTGGCTTAGCCTGAGCCTTTGTACTGATTTGTGATCCAGTGTACTGTTTCTTTCCGTGTTCATCAACATAAACTCTTCGGCCATGAGATTGATCATAATATGAAAGATAGAACTCATATTCCTTATCACTTGATTCAACACCATCAAGCTCTTTATCAATTATGATAGAAAGATCATTTGTCTTTCTGAAAGTATTGATAATCTCACTTTCTGAGTTCTTGTTCTCAGCATCAAGTGTAAATGTCTGATTCTCATAAGAATCATCAAGAGCAAAGTTATTAGGGATATTAAGACTACTCTTATCCTCAACTATCTTATACTCTCCGCCTACCAGCGGCTTAATGGTTACTTCTGTGATTGGTGCAGGTCCCGGACCCGGTCCCTGTCCCTCAGCATTTATTGTGAATAAATACTTCTCCTCTGTAAGCTCGCCATCCTTACCTATATACATCTGAGGATTAGTATGATCAACTGACTCTACGTAGAACTTATAATTCCAGTTCCTTGCACCAGCAGGAATATCCTGATCATTCATAAGTCCCTTAACAGTCTTTGTTACCTTAAATTCTGTCTGTGTATAATCATTTGTAAGCTCAACAACAGGAGTTGCTGTTGAACCAACTGTTACTGTTTTTGCATCAGAAGCAACAAGAGTATATCCTTCTCTTGAAGCATCTGCCAGATCCTCGGATACTGTATACTTTCCGTTAGGAAGGTTCTTAACTTCTACACTTTCTCCATCCTTAACCTGGATTCCTGTCTTTGTAGTTCCTTTGTTGCTTCCGTCAGCATCATAATAATGTCCACTTGCATCCTGAACATAGTAAGTAAATGTTGCACCAACTGCATCAGCGCACTCACCTGTAACTGTCTTCTTTAATACAAGAGATGTATCCACGCGATTCAGGAAAGCTCCCATAGAGAACTCAACACCTGACATACGGATATCCTTATTCTCTTTATATACATTTCCGTCATCAAGATATGTAGTAGTATTTACATAGTACTCAAGATCATCATTAACATTTTTTACTGTAAGCTTGATATCTATCCAGCCCGTTGAAATATAAACACCGTCAGGATTCATTGATCCTGCGTCAACTTCACGAACAGAATAGTAAAAATCTTTCTGTGTATCTGTTGCAATATAATTATCAGGAAGGCCTGCATCTATTGCCTTCTGCTCATCATTAAAGAACGACAGGGTAGGGAATTGAAGTTTATCTGTCGTTGTATTTGAAATTCTCGTTACCTTGTTCTGATCCTCAATAGTTGAAGGATCAGTTATACTGAAGTTTTCATCATTTTGATACCAGTCAAATGAATAGGTATCCTTTGCAGCATAAACGGTTGTATCCTCGGCAGTTGCCTTTCCGTCCCATGCATGTGTAAATCCCTTACGTGCAGCAAAATGGATCTGTCCCTCATCATCATCAAGGACTTCCTGATTTCCGCCGTGATATATGTAATGCCACTCACCTCTGGTATTTGCAAAATGTCTTGCAACAACCCATCCGGCACATGTTCCGAGTGTTTCAGCTAAAGGACTGTTTGGTATGATAAAAAGACCTGATGTATTATTAAGACCAACACTCCTTGAGGTTGTTATATTCCAGATAATCTTCTGGCATATATTTTCATCATTTTTCTTACTTGCAGAATCCTTTTCAGGATTATCATAGGAATCTGTTTTTGCCCAGCTTTCGCCACCATCAACAGAAACAAAGTATTTATTTATCTCTACTCCGTCTACCGTCTGGGCATTTCCATCCAAATCAGTCTGAGTCCAGGTTTTGTTTGACTGAGCAGAATCACTTACATTAAATACAACAACTGTAGATTCATCTTTTACGATATGGATTTTTTCAGACTGTCCAATATCTTTAAGAAGCGCATTATCTACATCTATATAGACTACCTTGTTTACAAAATCGCCCTTTGTAAGGTCAAGATATCCATTATTACTGTTGTAATAATCATTGTAGTTTATTGCATATCCGGAATTAACCTTACGCTCTATAGTAGCCGACTGCTCAAATGCATTATTGTAAATTCTCTGAATATTAGCTCCTGTATCAGGATTCACAGTCTTTACAACTTTAGCAGTAGTCTGGAAAAAGCAGTTATTTCCTTCATATACCTCTGCAGGTGCTTCCACATTAAAGACTTTTGCAACATCGCCACCTACTTTTACATATGGAGCGTCAACGTCACAACGTCCTACATCTATAGCACCTATTAATAACTGTGCCGTCGAATTCGTTGCAATGAGGTCCACAGTTGATTCATCTACAGATCCACGTCTGGAAAAGTTTCCAATAGCAAAGGTGGACTGCATATGCATCCTCTGCTGAAAATCATCAGCAATAATACCAAAATCAACTCCACGACCAAGTATCGTCGAGTAGTTAACCTGGCTGGATGAATCCTGGATAGTCGGCATCTCAGGACCGCTTGCTGCTTCGACACTCTTCATGCCGCTGCCTCCACCGGTTATGATCAGCGATACGCCCATCGCCGCCGCCAGTGTTACAGCTACCAGCTTTTTAACCCCTTTTCTTAATCTCATAGATTCTCTCCCTTCTCGGAAGCCCTCTCACCTCAGCTTCCTATGAAATGATAAGTTTTTTTCGTAGTTCAGTGACTTAGATTAACTACCAAACATCTTACGTCCAGGTGCAAAAAGGACGCACTAAGCCCACTTCCACTACATAGTTATAAATAGTCTAACAAGGGGATATGCCTAATTCAAGTGAAAACTAAGTGAACATAACTTTTCGTTAATGTGCACAACCGAGTTGTACATATTGCACAAATATGAATTATCAGTATTGTAAATTTTATATAATTATTAAATTTCGCAATATATCCATTATATATAGAAGAAACTCACTAAATGTAGTATCCCGAGAAATATCATTTGAATTATTCTTCATTTGATAGTATACTACCCTTGGTAAAATACTGTGATTTCATAAGGATTATTAATCCGGATATGAAATCAGCAAAGATGAAGGGAGAAGTTTTTATGAGAAAGAAACTTGCAGTTCTCGTTCTTGCAGCTTCAATGCTTACATTCTGTGTAGCATGCGGTGATAAGGACGACGACAAAAAAACAGAGGCTACTACTGAAGCCACAACAGCTGCCACAGAGGCAGAAACAACTGCTGCTGCTTCTTCAGAAAGAGCAGAGCTGGACAACTTTCATGGTATCTTTACGGTAACTTATGATCCAAACGTATATAAGCTGCCGGAAGCATCTGATCTTGCAGATCTTATTGCTATTGATCCAACAAAGAACACAAATCTTTTCATATCAACACTTGACGGTCTGGATTTCGTTGAAGAGAAAATGGACAATCTTAAGAAATATGACTCTGATCCGGAAGAGATCAAGGTTGGTGACTATGAGGGATACCTTTTCGAGTATGATGACGACCTCATGGGACACACTCTTGAGTACATCATTTCACTTGAGAATGAAGTTAAGTCATCAGATGGCTACTACAACAACGTAGCAGGTATCTACATCCACGGTGCTGATTCAAACAAGGATGCCATCGCAAATGACGAAACAAGAAACATCATCAACAGTGTTAAGATCGGTGATTTTGCATCAACAGATGAGGATGTTGAAGACGTCGAAGAAAAAGATGATGATAGTGACGACATACAGGAAGAAACTCATGACGACTACGGAAAGTCAAATCCTGATGCAACAGGTATTGTTACAAAGGATAAGCTTAAAGAAACATTTGACTGGCTGAGAAGTCAGGATCCGGGTACATATCCTACATACGAAGAGTGCAAAGAGCATTTCGGTGCTGACGGTGCACCTTGGTTTGACGGAGCATTTGATGATGAGAAGCACGCTTATAAGTGGGAGACTGAAGACAAGAGTGATTTCCTCTATATTACATTCAAGGTTGAAGACGGAAACGAAACATACTGGGGAGATACATACTCAAGCGGTCTTAAGGATCAGTAAATCAAATCAATAAATTATTAACACAGCGTCAAAGTTTACTTTGGCGCTGTATGTTTATACGGAGGTATTAAAAATGAGTATTAAAATAGGAATTCTGGGTTACGGAAATCTGGGACGCGGTGTCGAAAAAGCAGTCATGGCATCGGAAGATATGGATCTTGTAGGCGTTTTTTCAAGACGTGATCCTGCAACAGTTAAGGTTGACAGCGGTGTTAAAGTTTATCATGTTGATGCACTTGAGACTATGACTTCAGATATTGATGTTCTGGTCATCTGCGGCGGTTCAGCTACTGATCTTCCTGAGATGACTCCAAAATATGCAAAGCTTTACAACGTCATCGATTCATTTGACACACACGCAAATATACCGGTACATTTTGCAAATGTAGATGCTGCAGCCAAGTCTGCAAATAAGATAGGAATCATTTCCTGCGGATGGGACCCGGGAATGTTTTCACTGAACAGACTTTATGCACACTCTGTTCTTCCGGGCGGTAAGGATTATACATTCTGGGGAAGAGGCGTCAGCCAGGGACACTCAGATGCAATCAGACGTATTGATGGTGTTCTTGACGCGAGACAGTACACAGTTCCCGTGCCTCAGGCTCTTGATGCAGTTCGTTCAGGACAGAATCCGGAACTGACCACCAGAGAAAAACACACCCGCGTCTGCTACGTTGTAGCAAAGGAGGGTGCAGATAAGGAAAAAATAACAAATGATATCGTAACCATGCCAAACTATTTTGCAGATTACGATACCACCGTATACTTTATATCCGAAGATGAAATGAAGGCTGAACACAGCGGACTTCCACATGGCGGTTCCGTTATCTATTCTGGAACAACCGGCGGAAATACAAACGCTGACGGCAGCACTTCACCTGTAAATAATCATGTTATAGAATACAGTCTTAAGCTTGATTCAAATCCTGAATTTACAGGTTCGGTTCTCGTTGCTTATGCAAGAGCTGCTTACCGTATGAATCAGAGCGGCGACTGTGGTGCAAAGACAGTATTTGATATAGCACCTGCACTTCTGTCCCCTCTCAGCGGTGAGGATATCAGAGCACATATGCTGTAAAACTATCTTACTATTTCATATCCCTTGGATATAAGACTCTCCTCCAGCTCTGCATAGCCCTGTGCATGTATGACTGCGAGGGGAGTTTTTGAATCTCTGCTGTATGAAACATAGAGATAATCTATATTTATATTGCACATTTCAATAGTAAGAAGAAGGTTTGTCAGGCTTCCCACTTCATCCGGAATCTTTACTCCTATAACCTTATTGATATTGCACATATAGCCATTTGATATAAGAAGTTCACTGGCCAGTTCAGGTTCGGTAACAAGCATCCTGACTATACCATACTCTGCACTGTCATTTGTTACTACATTGTAGATATCTATTCCGGCATCAGAAACCAGCTTAGTTATCTTTACCATGCTTCCCTTTACATTGGGCGCAAATATTGAAAGCTGCTGTATCATTTTTTTCCTCCAATTTAAAACAAAAAACTAAAAAACAAAGTGTATTTTATCACATAACATTTTTATTTAACAATGACTTTTTTATGTAATACTTAATAACTGTGCAAAACATTAAAGCTTCTCTCATCCTCAACTACGGGAATATCCCTGGCTTCAATATTATCTATATGTATAAAGCTTCCCGCATCTATCTCACCCAGAAATCTGGAAATAAGCTCACGGTCGCCCTGCACTTCAATTTCCACTCTTCCGTCATACAGATTTCGCACATAACCTGTCAGTCCAAGCCCCTTCGCCGCATAATTAGCCCGATATCTGAATCCGACTCCCTGCACGTCACCTGATATGTACATATGTCTTCTTACCATATCCAAACTCCAAGCTACTTCTTTTTCTTTTTTATATAAAGTATGTTACTGAAAAAGAAATTGTCATGTCTTTTTACATACCTGATATATTCATCGTAACTCACATAGAATCTTTTGCCCCATGAGGATATTTCCAGCATGGTCTTCTCCCCCTCATAAACTCCGGTGATCATTACATAATGATCCTTGGTTTTATTCACTGGTTTAAAGATCAGTTTTCCGGCTTCATCGGTTCTGTCATATAGATTCACCTTGGTTTTTGTAAAGAATCCGGGGCCGATGGAAAACAGAACAGGTATATCATTTGATAACATTTCCTTGATTCTCTTAAGAAGATTCTTTTGTCTTACAAACCATCTCGCATGATATTTGCTACCGGTGTACTTTCTTATTTCTTTTCTATGCATGAAGAAATAGAGATTCAGCCCCCACGCGAGAAGAGGGCCGGATATTCCAAGCTTCGGAAGGACATGAAAGAATTTCTTTTCAATCGAAAGAATAAAGTCACGATAGGTTGTGTCGTTCAGACTTTCCTTACCCCCCTCCAGAACCTTGTAATCTGTAACATAAAGGATGATATCTCCGACTGCTATAAGACCGCATCCGAAGTCCCTTATGGTTTCTCCGTGTTTCCTATCCTCTATCTTTTCGAACCAGCTCTGATTTCCGCCAAATGAACCATTTACGCTTACGTAAGAATTATTCAGTTTTGTGGATTCTGTTTTTTTCATTTTATTTATACAAGCTCTGCAAGCTCGAGAAGCATTTTCTCTGTCTTCTCCCATCCAAGACAAGGATCGGTAATTGATTTTCCGTATACGCCCTCACCTATCTTCTGTGCTCCATCCTCGATATAGCTTTCAGTCATAAGTCCTTTTACCAGACCTCTTATCTCAGATGACACATGACGGCTGTGCATTATATCCTTGGCAATTCTTACCTGCTGCAGATACTGTTTATTTGAATTTGCATGGTTTGTATCTACGATGATCGCAGGATGAGCAAGATTTCTTTTCTGATACTCTTCATATACACTCATAAGATCCTCGAAATGATAGTTCGGCTTACTGTGGCCGAGATTATCTATATACCCACGCATGATACAGTGTGCATATGGATTTCCCTTTGTTCTTACTTCCCATCCTCTGTAAATGAAATCCTGAGGAGACTGAGCCGCAGTGATGGCATTCATCATTACGGAAATATCTCCACTTGGTGGATTCTTCATTCCTACAGGAATTCCAACACCTGATGAAACTATTCTGTGTTCCTGATCCTCTACAGAACGCGCACCTACTGCTATGTAGGAAAGAAGATCTGAAAGATATCTGTGATTTGACGGATATAACATTTCCTCAGCACATGTAAAGCCCGTCTCTGCAACGACACGAGTATGCATATGTCTTATTGCAACTATACCTGCAAGCATATCCTCATGACCTTCCGGATCCGGCTGATGAAGCATACCCTTGTATCCCGTACCTGTTGTACGCGGCTTGTTAGTATATACTCTGGGGATGATAAATATTTTATCCTTTATCTTCTCCTGAACTCCTGCAAGACG
>CACZLA010000058.1 GCA_902781895.1 uncultured Lachnospiraceae bacterium | reverse complement strand
AAGGAATAGATCTATAAGGCTAAGGTTGCAACAAAGCCGCCTGTAGAGCTTAGAGACCTTTCAAAGCTTGAAATCGAGAAGGTTGACAGCGAAGTAACAGATGAGGATATCGAGAAGGAGATCGAGCGTAAGCTTAAGGAGAACTCCACAAAGAACGAAGTTACTGACAGAGCAGCTAAGGACGGAGATGAGACAACTATCAACTTTGAGGGATTTGTTGATGATGTTCCTTTCGAGGGTGGAAAGGGTGAGAACTATCCACTTGTTCTCGGTTCAGGTTCTTTCATTCCGGGATTTGAGGATCAGATCGTTGGTCACAGCATCGGAGACAGCTTTGATGTAAATGTAACATTCCCTGAGAATTATCAGGCTGAGAATCTTGCAGGTAAGGAAGCTGTATTCAAGTGTGAGCTCCTTGGAATCAAGGAGACAGTTGTTCCTGAGCTTGATGATGAGTATGTTTCCGATACAACTGATTTCGAGACAGTTGATGAGTTTAAGGAAGATATTAAGAAGCAGGTTACTGAGCGTAAAGAGAAGGCTGCAGAGCATGAGAGACAGGAGAAGGCTATCGACAAGCTTGTTGAGATGTCTAATGTTGAGCTTCCTGAGCCTATGATCGTATATCAGCAGGAGAAGATGGTTGACAACTTCGGTCAGCAGCTTATGTATCAGGGTATGAACCTTGAGCAGTACCTCAATATGACAGGTCAGACCAGAGACGATATGAGAGATCAGGTTCGTCCTGAGGCTGAGAAGCAGATCAAGAGAAGTCTTGTTATTGAGGCAGTAGCAAATGAGCAGGGCTTTGAGGTTACTGAGGATGAAGTAAATGAAGAGATGGAGAAGATGGCTAAGCAGTACCAGATGGAGCTTGATAAGATCAAGGAAATTATGGGTGATGAGCAGATCGAGGGTCTGAAGAATGACCTTAAGATGCAGAAGGCTATCAAGTACATCGCAGAGCAGGCAAAGGAAGTTTAAGATGTTGCCTTGCTGAATTTGGGAAAGCTATAAAATGACAATTAAGGAGGGTTTACTATGGCATTAGTACCTACAGTCATTGAGACAACTAATAGAGGAGAGAGAGCATATGATATATACTCAAGACTCCTTAAGGAAAGAATAATATTTCTCGGAGATGAAGTAAATGATGTAACAGCAAGCCTTGTTGTTGCTCAGCTGCTTTTCCTTGAGTCCGAGGATTCAAATAAAGATATCAATCTTTATATAAACAGTCCCGGTGGTTCCGTAACTGCAGGAATGGCTATTTATGATACTATGAATTATATCAAGTGTGATGTTTCCACTATCTGTGTGGGAATGGCTGCATCTATGGGCGCATTTCTTCTTTCAGGTGGTGCAAAGGGCAAAAGATTTGCTCTTCCCAACGCTGAGATAATGATTCACCAGCCTCTCGGAGGTACTCAGGGTCAGGCAACTGATATGGAGATAGATGTTAAGCATATGCTCCGTATTAAGGAAAACCTTATCAAGATAATGGCTGAAAATGCCGGTAAGGATTATGATACGGTTTATGCTGACTGCGAGAGAAATAACTGGATGACTGCAAATGAGGCTATGGAGTATGGCCTTATTGACAGCGTTGTTGAAAATCGTAAGTAAGACTCTAATAAGTATAAGAAAGCAGGTTTATTTATGGCCGGTCGTAATGACGATAATAAAATACTAAGATGTTCTTTCTGTAATAAATCTCAGGATCAGGTTAGAAAGCTGATAGCAGGTCCGGGTGCATATATATGTGATGAATGTGTGGGCATCTGCTCAGATATCATTGATGAAGAAATGAAGAATATGCAGGACAATGATGGTAATCTTAACCTGAAGAAGCCGAAGGAGATAAAGGCATTTCTTGATGATTATGTAATAGGTCAGGATGCTGCAAAGAAGGCACTGGCTGTTGCTGTATATAACCACTATAAGAGAGTTATGGCAGGCAGGGATTTTGATGTTGAACTTCAGAAGAGTAACATTCTGATGATAGGACCTACAGGTTCAGGTAAGACCTATATGGCTCAGACACTTGCAAAGATGCTGAATGTACCATTTGCCATAGCTGATGCTACAACTCTTACCGAAGCCGGTTATGTAGGTGAGGATGTTGAGAATATCCTTCTGAAGCTTATCCAGGCTGCTGATTATGATGTTGAAAGAGCAGAGCGTGGAATAATATACATAGACGAGATAGATAAGATATCAAAGAAGTCTGAAAATGTATCCATCACCCGTGATGTTTCCGGTGAAGGAGTTCAGCAGGCACTTCTTAAGATAGTTGAAGGAACTGTTGCTTCAGTACCGCCACAGGGTGGAAGAAAGCATCCACAGCAGGAGTTTATCGAGATAGATACCACAAATATTCTGTTTATCTGCGGTGGTGCATTTGACGGACTTGATAAGGTTATCGAGAATCGTATAGGAAGAAAATCCATCGGATTTAATGCTGATATTCAGACAGATAAGAATATAGTTGATACTGAGCTTCTCAGCAAGGTACAGCCACAGGATCTCGTGAAATTCGGTATCATTCCTGAGTTTGTAGGACGTGTTCCTGTTGTTGTAACACTGAATCAGCTTGATGAGCAGACTCTGATAAGCATTCTTACAGAGCCGAAGTCATCTATCGTAAAGCAGTATAAGAAGCTGTTTGAATATGATGGAGTGGAGCTTGAGTTTGAAGAGGATGCACTGAGAGAGGTTGCAAAGGAAGCTATGGAAAGAGCTACCGGAGCAAGAGGTCTTCGTGCCATACTTGAGACTTCCATGACTGATGTAATGTATGAAATACCTTCTAATGATGATATCAAAAAGGTTACGATCACAAAGGAAACAATAGCTGAGGGAGCAGATCCCATTACTGAATAGCTGACTTTTTATTCGGAGGAATTTTATTTGATCATTAAATCTTCAGAACTAAAGACTGTTTGTGGTCCGACTTCGAAACTGCCTCAGACCGAACTTCCGGAGATAGCATTTGCGGGAAGGTCAAATGTAGGCAAGTCATCTCTAATTAATTCTTTATTAAATCGTAAAAATCTTGCCAGGACTTCTTCAAGTCCCGGCAAGACTGTTACTATAAATTTCTATGAAATTAACGAGGAATTCTACCTCGTTGATCTACCCGGTTACGGATATGCGAAGGCTTCCCTTGAGGCAAGAGCCAAATGGGGGAAGATGATAGAGAAATATCTCAGAACAAGAGAGCAGCTCAGGGCTGTTGTTCTTTTGGTTGATATCAGACATGCTCCCACAAAGGATGATGTCATGATGTTTGAGTGGATAAGAAGCAGTGGACTTGAAATGGTTATTGCACTTACAAAGCTTGATAAGATAAAAAGAAGCCAGAAGGATAAACAGATCAAGCTGATCAAGGGAACTCTTGGTATAGGCGGCGGAAAGGATGCTGAAAAGGGCATAAAAATAGTCCCGTTTTCGTCGGAAACAAAAGCGGGACGTGAACAGCTGCTTGATATTATCGAAGGACTGATCGGTTAAGACATCCGGATCTATTCTTTAGTCCAGAGCTCATTTACCAGATACTGATATATCTCAGTACTCTTTGTTCGCCAGTTGTCGCAGATGGATCTGGCCAGATCCTTTGTAGGAACAGTTATCTTTATATTGACCAGAGTTTCACGACGTTCTTTTATAGCACATTCCACGGTATATTCATTATTTTCATCAAAGTAGTAATCGGAAAATATCTCGGATTCATTTTTCAAATTGATTTTTTCAGTCTTGAAATAATCACGGATTTCCTGTTTAATATTGTTGGAGATTCTGTTCTCAAAATATAACAGAGCCTCTTCACCGAGATTTGTTATCTGATAGTGCTGAGTATTTCGTATAGTGCTTACGGAGATAAATCCTTTGTCTATCAATTCGCTTAAAGATTCATGAATATTGAAAAGATTGGTATATCCCCTATCCAGAATAAAGTTGGTTATCTGTGCATTTGTAAGAGTATACTCGTCAATTCTGTCCAGCATGTATAAAATTATAAGTTTGTATAGCATTAAATTTTCCATAGTATTTATAGAATAAACTACACAGGATATTTTTTCAAGAAGAAAGAGGTTTTTTATGAATTACAGTAAAATGAAGGTTGCAGAGCTGAGAGAAATGGCCGAGAGTCGTGGTCTCAGAGGACTTGAAGGAGTGAAGAAGGCAGAACTGGTTGAGCTGCTTGAAAATATAGATAAAATGCAGGCTCAGAAGGAAGCTGCAGCTAAGCAGGTGGAAGATAATACTTCTTCAGACAGTGCGGGTGAAAAGAAGAAACCTGTAAAAAAGAAGTCTTCAGGAAAGAAACCTGCAGAAAAGAAATCTGGAGATAAGAAACCTGTAGGAAATAAAAAAACGGATTCAGATGAAAATAAGGATGAGACAGCTGTAAAGGCCGAACCGGAAAAAAATGAGGAAGAATATACTGACGGTGAAGCTGCTCAGCAGGAAAGCACTCAGCCGGAAGGGGTTCAGCAGGAAAGCACTCAGCCGGAAGGGGTTCAGCAGGAAAATGCTCAGCCTGAGAACGAGGTGGCTGAGGGTATTCTTGAGGTGCTTTCTGACGGATATGGATTTATCAGAAGTGACAATTATATGCCCGGTGACAGAGATATCTATGTATCGCCGTCTCAGATAAGAAAGTTCAGACTTCGTACAGGAGATATAGTACGCGGTCCCATCAGAGTAAAGTCTGCACCAAACGAAAAGTTCAGTGCCCTTCTTTATATTGAATCTGTAAATGGTTATTCTCCGAATGAGATACTCAGGAGAAAGAAGTTTGAAGATATGACACCTATATTCCCGGATGAAAGGATACATCTTGATTATGATGGTGCCCCGGTTTCTCTTCGTATAGTAGATCTGTTCAGTCCTATCGGTAAAGGACAGAGAGGAATGATAGTGTCTCCTCCTAAGGCCGGAAAGACAACTCTTCTTAAGCAGATAGCGAAAAGAATAAGTGTTGCAAATCCGGAGATGAACCTTCTGGTTCTTCTTATCGACGAGCGTCCGGAGGAGGTTACTGATATAAAGGAATCCATTGAAGGAAAGAATGCCGAGGTTATTTATTCTACATTTGATGAGCTTCCCGAGCATCATAAAAGAGTTTCCGAGATGGTTATAGAACGTGCAAAGCGTCTTGTGGAAAGCGGAAATGATGTTGTTATTCTTATTGATTCCATTACAAGACTTGCCAGAGCCTATAACCTTACTGTTACTCCAAGCGGTCGTACACTTTCCGGTGGTCTGGATCCTGCGGCACTTCATATGCCGAAGAAGTTTTTCGGTGCTGCAAGAAATATGAGAGAGGGAGGTTCTCTTACAATCCTTGCAACAGCACTTATCGAAACCGGAAGCCGACTTGATGATGTTGTCTTTGAGGAATTCAAGGGAACCGGTAATATGGAGCTTGTTCTGGACAGAGACCTTCAGGAGAAAAGAGTATTCCCTGCCATTGATATATCAAAGTCCGGAACGAGAAAGGATGATCTGCTGCTTTCAAAGGAAGAACAGGAGATATGCGATATCATACACAGACGTTTTCACAGCCTTAAAGCCGAGGATGTTACTGAAGATCTGCTGAAGATTTTCTCCCAGACAAGAGACAACAAACAGTTTATAAATATAGCAAGAAAGCTCTTTCAAAGAAGGTAAAAAGCTTTTTCGCAGAATAGAAAGGTGTTTTTGACACAACCGGTAGTATGTGATATTATTAAGGTTGGTTTTATAGTATTTTTCAGGAGGCATCTACCTTGAATTTCAGTAAGGAAAATGTTGAAAAAAAGCATAGAAAGCTTATATCAAGGACTCAGAGATATGAGAGAAGCGTGATAATCGCAGGATTTAAGCTTCTCCTTGTATTTATTGTACTTTGTATGCTTATCCTTGCAGGTGCCGGATTCGGTATGATGAAGGGTATACTTGACGACGCTCCTGACATTTCTACTATCAATATCAAGCCGAAGGGTTTCAAAACTGTTATCTATGATCAGCATGATAAAGAAAGAAATACCCTTTCTACGGTAAATTCCAACAGAGTTTATGTATATTATGATGAGATTCCCGACCAGGTGAAGAACGCATTTGTTGCTATAGAGGACGAGCGTTTCTGGAAGCATAACGGTATCGATGTCCGTGGTATCTTCCGAGCTCTCTATAGAGACGTTGTTGCGCGTAATTTCAACGAGGGTGCTTCGACTATCACTCAGCAGCTGATAAAGAATCAGGTGTTTGATGTTGGTCTTAACGAAACTACAAAGCTTCAGAAGATAGAGCGTAAGGTGCAGGAACAGTATCTGGCCATTGATCTGGAGAAGATATATACGAAGGAGCAGATACTTGAGTGCTATTTGAATATCATATATCTCGGTCAGGGTGTAAATGGTATAGAAGCTGCTGCCAACAGATATTTTGATAAGAGTATCGGCGACCTTACCATTTCCGAGACGGCTTGTATAGCCGGAATCACAAAGAACCCTTACAAGTATGATCCTGTTGTTTTCCCTGAGGAAAATGCGAAAAGACGTAAGCTGGTTCTGAAGAAGATGCTCGATCTTGAATATATTACCGAGGAAGAGTATAAGACTGCTCTGAATGATGATGTTTATTCAAGAATTAAAGAAGTTAAGAAGATAAACGATGATAACTTCGAATACAACTCATATTATACTGATGATCTGATGCGTCAGCTCTGCAAAGACTTTATGGAAATGTATGATATGACTGAATCCGAAGCATATGATGAGATTTATAATGGCGGATACAGCGTTTATTCCGTTCAGGATTATGAGATACAGTCCATAGTTGATGATACCATAAATGATCCGAAGTATTATCCGGAAACCTCGTCTGTAGCGCTCAATTATAAACTTACGCTTCTGGATAAGGATGAGGTTACTACCTATAACTACGATACAAATACACTTCTTACATATTACAGAGAAGTGACTGAGAATTCAAAGTATAATAATATCTATCCTTCTGAAGAGGACGCCCGCGCGGCGGCTGATACCTATAAGGAAGAAATGATAAATAAGACCGGGGCAACATTCCTCAGTGAGGAATTTAAAACTGCTATACAGCCTCAGGCTTCATTTGTTGTTATCGATCAGAAGACTGGATATGTTAAGGCTATCGGAGGTGGTAGAGGCGAGAAGGAAGAAAACCTCGGATTTGACAGAGCTACCAGTGCTATGCGTCAGCCCGGTTCTACATTTAAGGTGCTTGCTGCATTTCTTCCTTACATAGATACTCAGGGAGGACTTTGTTCCTGCTTTAACGATCAGCCTTATGAGTTTGCAAATGGAACTCCTGTTAGAAACTGGTATGGCGGATACAGGGGACTGTCATCTCTGCGTGATGCCATCAGAGACTCTATGAATATCATAGCTGTTCAGACTATAACTGCGGTTACGCCGCCTGTTGCTTATGAATATCTGATGAATGAAGGCTTTACTACCGTTATTGATAAAGAGGTAGGGTATAATGGCGAAGTATATTCGGATATACAGCAGGCTACTGCTCTCGGTGGTCTGACCCATGGTGTTACTAATCTTGAGATCACTGCAGCATATGCCGGTATAGCTAATTATGGTGATTATGTAAAACCTGTTTTCTATGACAGAGTATATGATCATGATGGAAATCTTGTTATAGATAACAGAGATCCTGCTGACAGATCTCACAGGATGTGTAAGAAGACAACGGCATACGAGCTGATAGATGCCATGAAGGATGTTGTTAACTCAGGTACAGGTACCAGAGCTAAGCTTACATCCGGTGTAAAATGTGCCGGTAAGACAGGTACCACATCAAATTCCTACGACCTCTGGTTCTGCGGAATGACACCTTATTATACAGCATCTGTATGGTTCGGATATGATTCGAATATTACTATCAATACAAATAACCACAAGGAAATGTGGCGTGATATCATGGACAGAATAGCTGCCCTTGAGGATCAGAGTACAGAAGCTGACTGGGCTCAGCCGGAAGGTCTGGAAAAGGCGACTGTCTGCAAGATGACAGGACTTCTTCCTGCAGCCGGATGTCCTACATGTACTGACTGGTGTGATAAGGAAAATGCACCTACAAAGAGATGTAAGGGACATTTCAACAGCATACGTATATGTAGTGAATCACATATGAAGGCAACTAACACATGTCCTGAAGCTGTGGAATATCCTATAACCTATGATGCAGATGGTAAAGCAGTTATACTCGGATGTCCATTTGAGTATGATGACAGTATCTTTACCTCGGTTTGTCCTCTTCATCCGGAGGTTGAAGGTGGCCTTACCATTGAGGCCTGGGCAGACACCGGTGGAGTTATTTCCGATACTCCTCAGTTTGAACTGGGTGATGATGTAACTTATTACATAACTCCTTCACCGGGTTATTCCATAAGTGATGTTAAGGTTGACGGAACAAGTATGGGTCCTATATCTCAGTATACATTTACAAATGTTCAGGGACCTCATACCATATATGCATATTTTACTCAGAACGGAGGCGGTGAACAACCGACGGAAGCCCCGACAGAAGCACCGACAGAGGCACCGACGGAGGCTCCGACAGAAGCACCGACGGAAGCTCCGACAGAAGCACCGCCTGATGATTCCGGAGGAGGATAATTTTTCAATAAATTAGGACAGGTTTTTCCTGTCCTTTTTTATAAATAAAGCAGTAAATATTGATCCGTAATGGAGGTTATGGTGATCGAGATTATCGTTATCGAATGCGATAACCTTAATGATCTAATCAGAGCTCTATCAAAGGTGATCAGAAGGTTGAAGAGAATCAATAGGTATTCTGTTGATCGAAAGGAGAGAAGTAACAAAACCATTTCAGCAAGGAATCTTTTAAGATTCGAAAAGCATTCGAGATTCTACACTTTTGTTTATGATGACAAAACTATTGTGATGGATTCAAGAACTGCCAGAAAACATTTGTCCCAAATGGATACAAAGGGGTTTATTGGAGTTAACAAGGTCGATGTTGTAAATATGAGCAGAGTTGAATTCTTGGATGGAAACGGGCTGCGTCTGGACGGGACAGGTCGGACTATTTGTGTGTCCAGAAGTAAGCGTGCATTGCTTGAGAAATATATGGATATCGTGTATAATCAAAAGATGATTTCCGGGGAAAACAGTGACGCGGAAGATGATGATAATAGGGAAATAAAAGAACATAAAGATCATACTAAGTTTGATCGGGATAAGGAGAATGATATATGATTTCAAAACTTGTTGCAGAGATTAAAAAGAAGAATGCCCCTGTAGT
>CACZLA010000057.1 GCA_902781895.1 uncultured Lachnospiraceae bacterium | reverse complement strand
TCTACCACTGAACTACACCCGCATGCTCATAACACATGTTATGTTTCATAACTGCGATTTCTAACAGCTACTCAATTTTATTAAAATGTTTGTGATTTGTCAACACCAAATTGACAAAAATCGGGGTGACAGGATTCGAACCTGCGACCTCCTGATCCCAAATCAGGCACTCTAGCCAAGCTGAGCCACACCCCGTTAGTCATCAGGTCACTTCATATTAATGAAGTAATAGCGGGAGGGGGACTTGAACCCTCGACACTACGGGTATGAACCGTATGCTCTAGCCAGCTGAGCTATCCCGCCACAGACCAAGATTGCTTTGCAATCTTGATTTGTTGGGGCCTACAGGGCTCGAACCTGTGACCCTCTGCTTGTAAGGCAGATGCTCTCCCAGCTGAGCTAAGACCCCGTTTAGTTCATGCCGTTTCTCAACAGCACTTTTCCTATTATAGTGATGCACTACTACTTTGTCAAGGTTAAATTTTACTTTTTTTAATACAGATAATTTTCGCGAAAATACTTCCATCCCTTACTATCAAACTGCGACTTCGAAAGATACTCTACATGTATCATTAAGTCCATATCAGGATCAAGGGTTTCACCACCCGCTCCGTCCAGATTTCCATCTGTCACACCAAGAACAGACCACTGATTATTTCCCGATGAATCTTTACCTTGGTAGCAATAAATATATCCGGGATTTTCCTCCTTAAAATACATATCACCATTAGCATAGCCAATAAAGTATACTTCGGAATTATCATTTATTCCATATATCGGTACTCTTCCTCCGGTATATCCGGGTGATACTAAAAGCTCCGGAACACCATCACATTCAAAATCTATCATGGAATACTGCGCAGTATCGGGATTATCCTCAAACGGCTCATTACCGTCACCGGTCAAATACCTCTTTTCTTCCAGAAATTCATTATAGCTTATCTCCCAGTTTTCCATATCAGACTCATCTTCTGAGTCAGCATCCTCACCATCATCATCAACTGACGAGGTTTCTCTCCACCAGGAAGCCATATCATCCGTAACCTCGGAATTATCCTTAATAGTGAGAGTTGCAACATCCATTATATTAACACCATATTCATACTCTGCCTCTATCTTTATACTCAGAAGTGAATTTTCCGGAGTAACAGGTCTGTAATCATACCACTGATCCCAGTCACTATCCCAGTCAGTAGTTCCATAGCTTCCGGTATATTTGAGATCTGACAGTCCAAAGGAATCAAGGGCATTATTATACCTTTCAACTCCCTTTGTCATATTATCGGCATTGAAAGCTTCCGCCTCCTCCTCATCATAATCATCATAGGATTTTCCCGTAGCATTCTTATCATCCCCCAGAGAATCATATGTTTCTCCATGATCAAGGTTATTATTCTCATAATCAAATACATCCACACTCATAGATAGAATCAGATAGCCTGTTCCGAGACAGTCATTCCATGCTGATACAGATTTATGATCATTTATTCCATTTTCAGAAATTTCAAACAGAACAAGATGATGGCTATCTTCACGTACATCGATGGTTTCATAGCGATAATAATAAAGCAGGATGTAATACTTTGAATCAATCTCCTTTATAGAGATATCCACCTCATGGTCCTCGCATATAAATGATGGAAATCCTATCAGAAAATTATCAAATTTTAAGATTCCGTCAGTCGAACCCATATCTTTTGTATTTAAATTGTACTCCTGAGGACCATCAGTATAAAGAAGCTTATCTCCCACCAGTTCAACATTTCCGCTTTTGCCGAAATACAGAAGTGCATGTATACCATCTTCTTTATTCACAAAAACCACCATGGCATCCTGTCCATTTATATATTTCCCTATACTGTAGGACAAAATACCATACTCTGAATAAGTAGTGTAATATACCCCCTGATCATCTTCCCATCCCGGAACATCATACCACTGGGTAAAATACTCTTTACCAAAAGTTCCTGTTGTACAGTAACCTAAGTCTTCACCTAATTCCTTCAGCTTTTCAAGATACATGGAACTGTCAGCTATAGTTATTCCATACTTATCCTCTCTGACCAGATCAGCTGTATCCTGGATCATATCTATCGATACAGCTTTGTGATTTCCTTCATACAGTCGTGTTGAAACCTCTGTGGAAACGCCGGCATTTATCATACCTACTCCTGAAGCATCAGAGGTTTCTATATATGAACAGCTTATTATATCCTTTACATTCTCACCGCAAAGGTTTTCATCATTTGACCAGGTCATTGCAGTGATACCAACTGTATATTCCAGTGGCTGACCATTTTGTCCTGTTGCACATATATCTGATGACGAAACATTCTGGGAATCGCTTCCTACTCTTATGACCTTTTTCAAAGTTTCCTCATCATTTATATCTACCATAAATCCGCTTCCATCCTGGGAATCCATGGTAATAAATACAACCTTATTATTCTGAGCAGACAGATTATCGACGTAGTCGGAAATCTCATCATTCAGAGCGGTGATGGCTTCACCATTTGTATCATCATATGTAGGCCTGAGATCACAGGCTATTTCAAAAATACGAGTTCCCTCATCAGCCTGATTGGACATCTCGCATTCAATCTCAAAAACAGAAACATATCCACCTTCTGAAGCCCCAACATCAATACCGCGAATGTCTATTCCGGAGCAGATATCAGAAGTACTGGCTGTAGATGAATCACCCACAACAGCAACAGGAATCTTTTTTACATTATCCTCACTATACTTAGCATCTCCGATTCCGTTATCAGCTGATGACACGCCACTCAGATCATAAATATTCGAACTGTAAACATAGTTATAAGAAGCAGCAGCCACGCTGTCACTCTGCTCTAATTCATTCATAATTCCGGAAAGCTCTTCATCGCTGTCTGAAAAATCCACTTGATATGTTTTTGTCGTGGAATTATATCCGACTATCTTTCCCTTATGAGGCTTTACTGCTTTTTCAATATCCTTTTTATCACTTCCGTCGGCCGAAATAATAAGCACCTGATTATAAATATAAGCTTCACTGCCATCGTTTACACATACATCCTTTACAGTGAAGTTCTTATAGTAGCTCAATTTCTTTTTTGTATCCTTTTTGTCTCCCATCAAAACAAAAACAATAACTATAGCAGCCACAGAAAAAACAACTGAAGCAGCAAGGAGTATTATCGCTGCTTTCATCCCTTTTTTCTTTTTATTTTGCTTACTCTTCCGGGGATTATTCTGATTACTTTTCTTTATTTTTTCAGTATTATTTCCGCTATATTCATCATAATTGAAAAATGGATTCTGATTATTATTCTGGTTATTATTCCGGTTATTCTGATATTGTATTTTATCTGCCGCCTGTAACTCGGCAAGAGTTCTTAAATCCGTTCCGCAATACTCACAGAACAAATAGCCTTCTTTATTATCTCTACCACAATTCTTACATATCATAGTTTTATCCTTCCTGATTTAGTCCATTTTCCATAGCAGACTTTGCACTTTCTTTTTTCATCATGATTATACTATAAAATCAAGATAAGTTTTTGCATTTTTTAATACAGATCAGTTATAACATTTTATTTTCCTAAAAAGAAAAAAGGACCATGCATCTCAATGCACAGTCCTGTAATTCATCGTTATAATCGGATACTTAGCCTACGTCAGCGATATCCTGATCATCATCGAAGAAATCATCATCAAAATCATCATCGAACTCATCAAAATCATCAAGATAGTCCGGTGTAAGATACTTATAAACCGCAACTGCAATTCCTACTACAAGAGTAATGATACCAACTATTATACAAATAGTAAGCAGGGCACTCTTAGCGTTATCTACTGCATCATCCTTAACTATGACTTCTTTTCTCATTTGAAAGAAACCCCCTTTCATTTTTCTGTATTAAGTGGTTCTATTATAACACATATTGTGCTTCATGCAAATGTTTATTTTTTTATTCCACAATAACTATGATTTTTTATTCCACAGTAACCTTCCCGGATTTAATTGCTTCCTCAAGGAGCTGATTGATCTGCTGCTTTGCACTATCCCTTGCTTCCTTCTTCAAAGCTTCTATGTCGGCATTATTAACAGCATCCTCCTCCGCAAGCTCAACGGCCTTTACACCATCCTTCTTTGTGTTCCAGTTAAATAAAGCATGACTTTCATCATAAAACTCTATTGAATCCGGATCAACATGGACACCCTGTATCTCAACCTCAGGTAGTATAACATTAAACTTTCCGTCACCAAGATCATCAACCCTTACCTGTGACAGATCAACACCTGCATCTATAGTGGCCTTATATGTCATGGAGTATTCTTTTTTAGTGATAAACGGAATACTTCCCTCTTCATAATGAATCATTCCCTGATATTCCATCTTCTGAGTCGTAAGCTCACTGGAGTCTTCCAGCTTCGAATGGATATAATTCGAAGTAATCTTCGGACCATCATCATGGGTCAGCTTCCAGCAAATGTAAAATCCGAGAACAAGCGCCAGGACTATTCCTGCTATGATTGCCTTTCTCTTTACCTTACCCCTGAATTCTCTTTTGGATCTTCTCTCAAGGATTTCCTCTACTTCCTCTCTCGAAAATCTGTCGTCACGCATATGTTGACCTCCTTTTCAATCAGCCTAACATTACAGCTTCTTAAGCTTTGCAAGAGTTGCAAACATCTTTTTCTCACCTACTGAATCAAATCTGACAGTAATCTCATAGTCATTTCCGCCCTTCACCATTTCAGTAACAACACCTTTACCGAATTTGATATGTCTGACACTGTCACCAACAGTATAGTTTATACTATCTAGTCCGGCAGGTATCGCAGCATTTCTGAAAGCAGTGCTTTTCGTATAACCAGGCGGCGGTTTTGGAACATATCTTTTCGGAACCTCCGGTATGTCGTGCATCTTGACAACATTAGCTTTCATTCCGGTTCTTATCATATATTCCTTAGGTATCTCTTTGATAAATCTGGACTCCGCAGGATAATTTCTGTTTCCGTGCATCATCCTTGTGGTTGCACTGCTTAGATAAAGTTCTTCCTTCGCTCTTGTTATACCAACATAGCAAAGTCTTCTCTCTTCTTCAAGCGCGTCAGGATCATCGCTGTCCATAGCCATTCCGCTGGGGAACAGACGTTCTTCCATCCCGACTATAAAAACCACAGGAAACTCAAGACCTTTTGCGCTGTGAAGAGTCATAAGGGTAACCTTGTTGTCATTTTCCTCATCCAGGTCATCTTCGGTATCTGCAACAAGGGATATTTCCTCAAGAAGTTCCATAAGAGTCGGTTCCTCTGCATCCTCCTCATAGCTGACTATCTTGTTTCTCAGTTCATCAAGATTCTCAAGTCTGCCCTTGGCATCATCCGTACCTTCAGCTTTAAGCTCCATCCTGTATCCTGTCTTTTCCATTATATCATCAAAAAGCTCTGTAAGTCTATTTTCCTCTACAAGAGGCATAAACCCTTCCATAAGCTCTATGAATGCGGCTATCTTCTCCTTTGATCTTCCAAGCTGCTCTCTCAGATCCGGATCCTTTGCAAAATCATACATGGAAAGCCCATGTTCAAAACTGTAATCCCTTATTTTATTCACAGTTGTGGGACCTATACCTCGCCTTGGCACATTTACTATTCTGCTAAATGCAACCTCATCGGATTTGTTTGCCAGCAGCTTCAGATATGCAACAATATCCCTGATCTCTTTTCTGCTGTAGAATCCCGTTCCGCCGTAAAGAGTATATGGAATGTTGGCATAGATCAGCTTCTCTTCAATAAGTCTGGACTGCGCGTTGGTTCTGTACAGAACCGCAAAGTCACTATAGGGTCTTCCGTTTATATTTGATTCGAGAATGGTATTAACCACACCATGAGCTTCTTCATAGTCGGTTTCATAAACCGTATAATTGATTTTTCCTCCCACCGAGTTATCAGTCCAGAGTCTTTTTGCTTTTCTTCCCACATTATTTGCGATAACCGCATTGGCACTGTCAAGAATAGTAGATGTGGATCTGTAATTCTGCTCCAGCTTAACAACCTTTGCATCCGGATATTCATCCTCAAAATTCAGAATATTATAAATATTAGCTCCTCTGAATTTATATATGGACTGATCATCATCACCAACCACGCAAAGGTTACGCCACTTTGCAGCTAGATATCTGATAAGCAGGAACTGGGTATGATTTGTATCCTGATACTCATCCACCATGATATATTTGAAGCGGTTCTGGTACATTTCCAGAACGTCTTCCTCTTTTTCAAACAGAACCAGAGTCTTAAATATAAGATCATCAAAATCCAGGGCATTATTCAGTTTCATCCTGCGCTGGTATTCTCTGTATATTTTTGCCATCTGCTGCTGTCTGAACTCCATCCCAGCCTCAAGTTCAAAATCCTCGGGAGTTTTAAACTCTTCCTTCGCCTTGGATATGGCGGCAATACAGCCCTTTTCAGGATACTGCTTTGGATCGAGTCCCAGAGATTTAAGAACCTCTTTAACCACAGCCTTCTGATCATCTGCATCATATATAGTGAAATGGTTATCCCCGCCTATACGGTCATAAAATCTTCTGAGAATCCGGACACACAAAGAATGAAATGTGCTGACCCATATACTCTCAGCGCCCATTCCTATCTGTGCCTCAACTCTCTCACGCATCTCATCCGCCGCTTTATTTGTAAATGTTATGGCAAGGATGTTATAAGGGTTAACTCCCTCATCATCTATAAGATGCGCTATACGATGTACTATTGTTCTGGTCTTTCCGCTACCTGCTCCTGCAAGTATAAGAAGAGGCCCCTCGATATACGAGCAGGCCTCCTGTTGTTTATCATTTAACATATGTGACTACTCCGCTGATGTCTTTCCGAGTTTTGCCTTGAGTGCTGCCAGCTCATCCTGAACCGCTACATCAGGAGATGCATCATACTTAGCTGAAAGGCTGTCAACCTCACTTGTAGCTGTAGTAGAATTTAACTCTGCTTCAGCCTGAGCCATATCAAGCATAGCATCTGCCTTGTCCTCAATCCTCTGGAATGCAGCAAAGCCGGAAGCTGAATCAACCTTTGATGTAACCTTGTTAATATCCTGCTGTGCCTTTGCAAGTCTTACCTTAGCCTTAATAGTATCTCTACGTGACTCGAGCTCAGCTATATCGCTGACAAGCTTATCATGCATCTGTCTCATCTTCATTGAGTTAGAAGCTGCAACATCATATATCTGCTGACATGACTGCTGCTTTGCAACAAGCTTGTTCTTCTCAGCAAGGAACTTAGCAGCATCAGCATCATTACCTGCCATAACTGCCTTTTCAGCATAAGACTGCATTCTTGCAACTTCCTGATTAACCTCATCAAGATTTCTCTTTGCCCTAGCCTCATCAGCCATAACAGCTGCTGTCTCATTCTTTACCTTAGCAAGATCATTGTTAAGGTTACGAAGTGTCTGATCAACCATCTTCTCAGGGTCCTCTGCCTTATCGAGAAGTGCATTGATATTTGACGCCATAATGTCTTTAAATCTAGATAAAATACCCACTTTAGATTCCTCCCTAATACTTTTAATTCTTGTTATATGTTTTATTACTAAACAACTAACTTACATTATACCCCAACGAGTATTCTTATTCAACGAAAAGTTCATAGGCCGAAGCAAGCATTCTCTCAGCCTGTTTTATTATCCTTTTTTTCTTTGTATAAAATACCGCAAGCACATCCCCCTCGGAAATGCTTTCACCGACCACTTTCCTGAAAAGAACTCCGGCACCGTGATCTATCTCATCATCCTTTCTTCTTCTGCCGGCCCCCAGAAGAAGCGATACCCTTCCTACCTTCTCGGCATCTATCCCGGTAATGAGAGCTTTATTATTTATCTCGGAAATGATGGGTGACTTTTTCTTTCTTTTTGACAACCGGACTATATCCTCATATGTCAGTTCCTCTTTGTAGCCATCATATCCCGAATTATAATCCTCTGAGGACTCAAGCTCTTTAATAAACTTTAAGTCACCGCCCTGAGCAGAAACAAATTCTTTAAACTTGTCATATGCCTTACCACTGTCCAGCACCCCGGAAAGTTTGTTAATTATTTCCGCATCTGATTCTTTCATAGTGGACGAATCCGAAGAATCATCTATAAGATACAGATCCGACAGCTTATACATTTCCACACAAAGCTTCATTATAAGCTCTCTCAGCTGCGGACTTTGCTCCCTTCCGGACAGAAATCTTACCGCCTCCTCAATCTCCAGGCTGTTTCCTACCGTATATCCAAGAGGCTGATTCATGTCTGAAATAACATATGAACATTTCTTTCCCGCTTTATAAGCTATACTCTTCATGATCTCAGCCAGCTTTTCAGCAGAATCCTCATCTCTCATAAATGCACCACTGCCGTATTTTACATCCAGCACTATACCATCCGCTCCCGAGGATAGCTTCTTACACATAATACTTGATGCTATAAGCGGAATACTGTCTACAGTTGCAGTTACATCACGAAGGGCATAAAGCTTCTTATCAGCTGGAGCGAGATTTTCAGTCTGAGCAGCATCTGCAAATCCAACTGTCTTAACCTGCTCCACCAGCTGTTCTTCTGTCATAAAGGAACTGAATCCGGGAATAGACTCAAGCTTATCTATGGTTCCACCGGTTATCCCAAGACCTCTTCCGCTCATCTTGGCAACCCGTACTCCGGCAGCAGCCATTATCGGTCCTATTATCAGTGTTGTTTTATCACCGATACCTCCTGTTGAATGCTTATCAACCACCGTATGACCGAAATCCTCAAAGCTTATATTATGACCGCTGTACCTCATGGCCATTGTAAGGTCATAGGTTTCACGTTCTGTCATTCCATTTATACAGATAGCCATCAAAAGAGCCGATGCCTGATAATCAGGTATCTCATCATTAGTAACACCTTCAATAAAGAAATATATTTCTTCCGTTGAAAGAGCTTTCCCGTTTTTCTTTTTATCGATAACTTCAGTAATATTAATACTATTCATGATGTCCTCTTCATATTACAGTTTAAGTCAAAGCCTCACAGGATTCACGAGTATCCGGTTATCAATTCCCGCCATCAACCAATGTTCCCGGAACACTCTTTCTATCATATATATAATATCTTGCAGGGTCCACGTCGGCATTTCTGTCAACACCCATAGCCTCAACCTCTTCCGGTGTCAGTGTACAAGCATCTATGAAATCAGGATCGGAGCATGGAACAGACTTATTGGAAGCATCCTTGTATGTCACACTCTTAAGCTGGTTACATATCCAGTTACCGCTTTCGGAATCATAATAATAAGTAGTAAATCCACTCCATCTTCCGGTTGATTCATTATATCCG
>CACZLA010000056.1 GCA_902781895.1 uncultured Lachnospiraceae bacterium | reverse complement strand
GCAGCCAGGGTCTGAACTTGCCCCATCTTGTTTTTGTCTTTGCAACTACGATTCCCATTATAGGATCGTTAAATGCATCAAATACTCTTGCCGCCATAAGAATAATACCCATGGCAATCGCATTAACTCTAAGTACATCCTGGAAATAATACAGTACGTAGCTGGCACTCAGCATATATACCATATCCTTTCCTACAGCCCCCAAACCATACGAAAACTTTTCTTTAAATCCAAGCTTCATATTTGTCTCCTTTTATTATTCATTAATCACTTTGTTTTTTGCTTTTATCGTAAAAACACATCGAGTTATTCTATCGTAAAATTCACTGCAGTATCTTTGCCGTCCGGCGAAGAGATAATAAGTCGCGCTTCACCCTTTTTGCCTGTTGTCTTAATATATGCTCCGCCCATTCCGCCGTTCAGGGATATGATGCTCGGTCCGATCAGTTCTATAGGGCCGATGGTGGAAAGACATAACGGATCATTTGCAAATGGAAGTACATTTCCAAACTCATCTATATCTTCTATCCTGACTGCGGCAACGTCGTAGCTCTTACCCTCTTTGAGTTTTTTATGATCCACACTTATTTTTAATCTGCGTTTTGTCATAGGTGCAAGTGTGGCTGTTTTTACAACCTTTCCATCCTTTATGGCTTCGAATCTGTAGGATGTTGATTCACTTCCCCAGTCACCTACATACTTGTTATAGTATTCCACCGCCTCCGTCATGCTGAGACGATATTTAACACTGATAAATCCTGCCTTGGCATACATTTTCTTGGACATGCCATAGAGTCCTACTCTGGCAACCTCGTTGAGAAGTCCCTTCAGATCCTCGGCCTGTTTTTTAGACATATCAGGCTCGCCCTCCAGTATGGCATTACCTATATAATCATTCACCTTTATAGGTCCGTGGTTCAGATTCTTATATTCCGAATCAGCATTTGTATACTCTTTGATAAACCGATCGTTTTTATACATCTTCACACTGTCGGCATTTGTCAGAATATAAACCTCGCCTCTGTTGCTTCCCGGATGTTCTCCGATATCCATCGACGAACTGATCTGAAGAACAGGAGTTTTGTCCTGCTGCATGGAATAGACGGCAGCTGCAAGCTTGGGATTTCTGAACATATCCATAACTCCGTGATAGCATATCCTGTCTCCGCTTCCAAAATCCTTGTGGGTATTATAGTCAAACATGCACCATCCGAAGCTTCCTGTTATATCTGCATGCTTAGCTACCTCATCAAGTACATTTGCATGTCTCAGCATATGCTCCATTCTGTGCTCTTCCCAGTCAAATGCTTTCGTAGGATACATATGTCCATTGTATTCACTGATCAGATAAGGCTTATAGGTATTCGGTGTAACATCTGACTTCTTGTCACAGCCCTTATTGTCTCCTGTATGTGAGAAATCATTATATGTATATACATCCTCCAACAGACTGCCCTTCTTATAGCATCTGACTCCTCCGGTCTGACGGGTAGGATCCAGCTCTCTGCAGAGTGAATTTGTTCTGGTGTAAAGTTCGTCATCATCAACTGACTCATTAATACGTACGCCCCAGAGAATTATCGACGGATGGTTTCTGTACTGGATCACCATTTCCCTGAGATTCGTTACAGCCTGATCCTTCCATTCATCATCTCCGATATGCTGCCAGCCCGGAAACTCCGTGAATACCAGAAGGCCCAGTTCATCACATCTGTCGATGAATGCCTGTGACTGTGGATAATGGGAAGTTCTTACTGCATTCAGTCCCAGCTCATTCTTAAGGATGTCAGCATCCATTTTCTGCATGCTGTCAGGCATCGCGTAACCAACATATGGATAACTCTGATGACGGTTCAGTCCTCTTATTTTTATCCTTCTGCCGTTAAGGAAGAAACCGCTGGCCTTAAATAGTGCTCTTCTGAATCCGATGACTGTTATATTCTCATCTATAACCTTTCCATCGGCACTGATCAGTTCTGTTTTCATTTCATATAATGCAGGATTATCGATATCCCAAAGCTCTACATCACCTGTCAGAGCCTGAATCTCATATATGGAATATGTTTCGGATACCTTTTTTTCCATTTTCACTTTTGTAAGCTCTTTGAATGTATCCTGTCCCTTTTTTCTGAAGGACTGACGAACTGAAAGGCCATCGCTGTCCATGTTAAGCTTGATCCGGGATATAACCTGTGATGTCTTAACTCTTATAACATCCTTTTCTATATATTTATCTGCTAGCTTTGTTATTAAGAATATGTTTGAAATATACTGCTTTTCCTTTACCTCAAGATAAACATCTCTGTAGATTCCGCCGTAGGTCATATAGTCTATAACGAAGCCGAAGGGAGGGATATTCAGTGATTCCCTGCTGTCACATTTTACTGTGATGATATTCTTCTCCCCATATTTTACGGACTCGGTTATATCACAGGTAAATGCTGTATAACCGCATTTATGCTCTCCGACTTTGATACCATTTACATAGACTTCAGCCACATGTGCCACACCTTCAAATGTAAGCAGAAGTGTTTTATCCTTCCAGTCAGCCGGAACCTCAAGTTCTCTTCTGTAACCGCTTACCATCTGATAAGACTTCTCATCAAAATAATGGTAAGGTGTCTCTGCTACGCTGTGAGGTATACGCACATCTGTCATCTGAGCTGCAGTATACTTTTCCTTTATCATATCCTCGGAAAATGTTTCCGAAAATTTCCAGTCATTGTTTAAATAAATCTTCTCCATTACACCCCTCCTGTTTTTTATACAAGTATTCCGTCTACAAGTATCTCCACAACCTCATCAAGTCCCTCCTGATAGGTTATTTTATTCTGAACCAGAATATCTCTTCTGAAGAACTGCTCCAAAGACGCTTCCAGCATCATCTTGAGAATCGGTATCTTGATAGGTCTTACAGTACCTTCCTTCATACCTTGTTCAAGAAGTGCTATAGTATTCTCCCATCCGCTCTCCAGTCGGTGCTCCACCTTTTCATATACATCAGGATAGTTATCCTTCAGAACATATAACTGTCTCAAGTCAAGCTCCTTATAGCTGTTGGGAAGCACACCCAGTATCTTTCTGATCTTCTCCACTGTGCTCAGACTGTCATCATTCATGACCTTCTCTTCCTCTTCTTTTATCTCGTCAAAAAGATAATCCACAAGATCAAAGAACATTTTCTTTTTATTTGGGAACACCGTATAAATAGTCTTTTTACTTATTCCCAGAGTGTGTGCCACGTCATCCATCGTAAATTTAAGCCCCTTATAATTGAATGACTGCAGCGTTCCCTCCATTATCTGTTTTCTCAGCTGTGTTTCGTTATGCATTTTAATTATCCTTTACCGATTGAATGTATTATTTTCCGCTAAATCCTTTTCGACAAAACGGAAACCAAAAACAAAAACTCCGTTTCCATGATTGTATCATAAAAACGGAGTTTATTCAAGAAACTATTTTTCAGTTTTTGGTTTCTTTTTTGTAGTTTTAGAATCCTTTTACTTTTTATCTTTAATCTTAGACTCTTTTCCACAATTCAAGCACAGATATACCATAACACCCATCTTTCCGGAAAGTCCTCCGGCCTGTCTTACGGGTTCGAGTCTGTTAGAACCACACTTTGGACACTTAATCAATCCTGCCATAATTGATTCCCCCTAACCTTTCAGATTTGTATTACCATTATAACCCGAATCAGGGAAATAAACAAGTTTTTATCTGCAAACACCATCGGATCCAATCCACCAGCCATCAACATACTGATTTGTTACCATGTAACCAGATCCGTTGAAGTAATACCAGTTTCCGTCAATCTTAAGCCAGGTATTTGATGGCCACCAGCCGGAGATATCTTCAACCCACCAGCCGGTTTCATTTGATTTCCAGCTAAGCTTATATGCCGGATCCCAGGAACCGTCTTTATTGAACCAGTAGCCGTAATAGTATTCTCCCATAGCCATATATCCATTTGGTTTGAAATAATACCATATTCCGTCTATCTTCTGCCAGCTGTCTTTCGGATACCATCCGTCAGTATCTTCAACCCACCAGCCGGTAGCATCTGACTTCCATAAAAGTGTTCCGGAATAACTCTGTTTTCCGTTCGCATCATACCACTTACCATCAACCCACTCATCTGAGTAACCGGTCTTTTCATTTTCTGCAGCTTTCTTCTTAGCTTCTTCCTCAGCCTTCTTTTTAGCCTCTTCCTCAGCCTTCTTCTTAGCTTCCTCTTCAGCCTTCTTATTTGGATCTTCCTTCTTAGGAATAACCTGCTGCCTCTTTATTATTGTTCTGCAAACTGAGCAGTGGCTTCCTTCGGTAAGTCCTGTCTTCTCTGTTGTAGCTTCAACTGCAGGATCGATCACTATAGTATGTGCTTTCTTTGCAATCGTTTCTGTCTTTGTTTTGTTGCAGCCTTCTCTTGTACAATGATAGGTTCTTACACCAAGCTTCGAACACGTAGGTTCAGTTGTTACCTCTCCTTCATCCCATTCATGTCCAAGGGCAGGAATCACTTCCATTCCTTCTAATGCTTCTCCGCAAACAGAACATTTCTTTCCGGCTTTATGTCCGGCAGTGTCACATGTCGGATCAAGTTCAGAAACCTCTTCCTCTTCGTGACCTGGTGCAGCAATCTTCAGTGCTGCTTCTGTAGTTTCAGTATAATCATCTCCTTCATACACAAACAGCTTCTTACATACTGAACACTCATAATGAGCCTTAACACCGTCTTCAGTACATTTAGCAGGTGACTCTGCTATCAGTTTTCCGTATTTATGACCTGCTGCAGGTATTATCCAGCTGTTCTCATCGATTTCATTCTTTCCATCTTTATCCGAGAAGAACTTATCACACTTATCACAGCTCCAGTAAGCGCTGTTTCCTTCTGTTTCGCAGGTTGCTGTAACTGCAGAATGTGCTGTCATGTTGTGACCGGTTGCTTTTATAGTCTTTCCTATGATTACATCTTCACATCTTGAGCACTTCTTATCTGCTTCTTTTCCGGCCTTTGTACAGGTTGGTTCTTTTGCAGTATTCTCTACTTCAACATAGTTATGTTTAAGGGCAGGTATCTCTTCAAGTCCTTCAAGGGTTTCTCCGCAAACAGAACATCTCTTTCCTGCCTTATGACCAGGTTTTGTACATGTTGCGGCTTCCTCAGCCACTTCTTCCTCTTCATGACCAAGTTTGCTGCAATCCTGAACAAACACAGCCTTGATCGTCATGTCTGAATCACAGACTATTTCTCTAGGATTATCATAAATCTTTTCATCTTCTGAACCTACAATCGTCCAGCCTTTTAGTATATAATTCTCCTTGACGACACTATCAAACCAAGTTTCACCATATAGTTCATCTGTATTTAGTGCTTTGTCTTTTTCAAAGAATACTTCACTCTCATAGTCCGATCCGTCATACTCATTACCGTTATAGACTATCTTTGCACCATCATAATCAAATGTGACAGCGCATTTGCCATCCGGATTCTTTACTTTCCACTGTGCAATAAATGTTGCATCTCCACCAACCACATAAGTAGTCAGGTCTGTAATGATACTTCCGTTTAACGGACTTTCATCCTCAACAAGCCATCCGGTTTGATCATATCCATATCTATAGGTATATCTTTCAGTAAGCTTTGCACCTACTCCTTTGTACTCTCTATACTCGTTACTATATGGAGTACCATAGTTGAATACCGTTCCACCATTAGCTTTATATGTTATTACCGGAGCTTCCTTCCAATGAGCTGTAAATGTCATATCACGATCAATAACCATGCCCTGGATATCCGAATCATGATACTCTGTATCATCTTCGTCCAGAGTCCAGTAATCTACATAATAACCATCTCTCGTTCTTGCATCATCCCTTGTTATCGGCAGTAATCCATAGAACTTTGAATTCTTTGCAACATAGATATTGTTGGTTTTCCTCTTAGAGCTGCCATTCTTCATATACCCTTCTTCTGAGTAGAATGTCACCTTATAGCTATCCGTCCACTGGGCATAGAATGTCTCATCATCGGTAAATGTCATATTTTCCAGATCTTCACTTGAGTAAAGAGTATCATCTCCATCTCTCTTCCAACCTGCAAATGCCATTCCTTCTTCATCAGTACCAAACTTCATATCTATACTGATTTTGCCGTTTTCAGAAGCAACTAACCATGGTTCTCCGGAGTATTTATCATCATACCATAGATCATATTTATCATAGTAAAAATATCCGCCGTTCGGATTCAGAACGATTACTGCTCCATCTTTATACTGTGCAGTGAAGGTTTCATCATCTGTAAAAGTAACAGGATCGCCTGCTTTATAAACAGTTCCGTCTACTCCTGATTTCCAGCCTGTGAATACCATTCCTTCCTTTCGACACTTTACACTAAGGCTTATTTTTTGACCTGGTTGATAACCATTATATATCGGGTAATAATCCTTTATATCATGAACATCATAATCCTTTTCTCCGGTCTTTTCGGAGAAGAAATGTCCTTCATTTGGATCAAGTTTTATATCTAATATACGAGCCTCTTCCCACTGTGCATAAAATGTCACATCTTTTGTCGGAACATACTCTTCAAAAAAAGCCTCTCCGTCTTTCAGATCATAGTAGCCCCTGCTTTTAGTAACATACAGTGTATCAGAGTCCTTTGTCTTATATCCTATAAAATTATATCCGTATCTCTCATAAGGATGATACGTTCTATGCTCTAATGTAGAACCCTTTTTAACAGTTATTTTTATCGGAGTATAATCCGGAATCGACTCTTGATTCTCGTAATCCCACTTAGTATCATACCATCCGCCATTACCATCAAAGGTTACAACATATGCCTTTTCCCACTGGGCAGTAAACGTCACATCTCCTGTCGGAATATATTCACTTAAGAATGCTTCTCCGTCTTGCAGATCATAATAATTACTGTTATAAGTAACATAGAGTGTATCATCGTTTTCAAGCTTATAACCTAAAAAAGTATACCCCTCTCTATAATAAGGTTCAGGCGGGTAATAACCTATTTGGGTATTCTTTCTGATTTCATATTTTTCAGGAGTATAATCAGGAATAGATTCCTCATTCTCTTCATCCCACCATGTACTAAACCATCCACCGTTACCATCATAAGTCACAACATATGTATCTTCCCACTCTGCATAGAAGGTAACGTCTTTGGTTGGTTCATATTCGCTTAAAAATGCTTCACCATCTTGCAGCTCATAATCATCACTATCTTCAGTGACATATAATGTATCGTCACCTTCCAGCTTATATCCAATAAATACATATCCAGGTCTACTATACGGCTCATCCCAATTATAATTAATCTTTGAACCTTTTATTACATTTCTTGTTACAGGTGTTAAATCCGGAATAGATTCCTCAGTCTCATAATCCCACTTAGTGTCAAACCATCCACCGTTTCCATCATAGGTTACTACATATGCCTCTTCCCACTGAGCAATAAACGTAGTATCTTCGGTTGGTTCATATTCACTTAAAAATGCCTCTCCGTCTTGCAAATCATAATCATCACTATTTTCAGTGACATATAATGTATCGTCACCTTCTATCTTATATCCAAGGAATATATATCCATCTCGCTTATCAGGTTCTTTCCAATTATAATCTATCTCGGAACCTTTTTTTACATTCAGTTTCTCAGGTGTATAATCTGGAATAGATTCATCGATTTCATAATCCCATTTAGTATTAAACCATCCACCATTACCATCATAAGTAACTACATATGCCTCATCCCACTGAGCGATAAATGTAACATCTTCAGTTGGTACATATTCATCTAAGTATTCCTCACCATCTTCCAACTCATAATAACTTCTATATTCATTGACATATAAAGTATCGGAATTCTCAGTTTTATATCCTTTAAATATATACCCATCTCTTTCATATGGAGTTCTAATACCGTAACGAAAATCGCTTAATTGTCTCCCTTTTATAAATGCAACAGTCTCTGTTGTATCACTGGGAATATATTTTTTGGTTTGATCATCCCATTCTTCATCCATCCATCCGCCATTAGCATCAAAGGTTACATCACAGGTTTCTGCCCACTGGGCATAAAATGTCACATCACTGGTCGGTACATAGTTTTTTATGTATTCTTCTCCTTCTTTTAATGCATAACCCTCATTATAAGTGACATATAAAGTATCAGAGTCTTCAAGTTTATATCCAATCATTTTATATCCATCTTGATAAGCTTCCCTCGGCGAAATAGTATCTAAAACGCTACCCTTTTCTATTTTTCTTATAATAGGTGAATAATCCGGAATAGACTCATGACTATGGGAATCCCACTTAGTATCAAAATATCCACCGTTAGCATCATATGTAATAGTGTATGCTTCTACTCCCACTGCATGAAATGTCACATCACCTGTAGGTACATACTGACTAAAAAATGCTTCTCCCTCTTTTAAAGTATAACTAAAACAATCTTCTGAAACATATAAAATATCAGAGTCATCTGTTTTATATCCGAGTAAAATGTATCCTTCTCTTACAGTTCGACCCGTTTCTAAATCATATCCATTTTTTTCACCTTTATAAACATAATTTTTTATTACTGAAGTCTCTACATAATCCTGAATATCATCATCATATTCTTTAAAATCAACAATGCCATTTCCATCTAATGTGATTTCATAGTAATCATCCGTTTCCGCATTCACAACTCCGCGGGGAACATTAACAATCCCCACGACCATAAACACTGAGAGGATAAATGCTATAAATCTTCTTATTTGTCCTCTTTCTCTTCCTTCCATTAAGTAACCTCCTCACCTCAATAATAGTTCTTCCGAATAGTTTTTGTTTAAACTAAATGATCACTCTATCGCGCTTCTCTTTTCTTTTATATACTCCCCAATAACTGCATCCAGTTTTCCAGTAATGATCTTATTCATTGTCTTGTATGAACGGATATCATTGATATCAAATTCAACCTGTTCATCTCGACAGTACTCTCTGAGTGCACCACTGAAAATAATATCCAATTTGGATGAAAGATCTTTCAGTGCCTCTTCAATAAACGGTACTTTCGAATCAAGTAATTCTTCAAACTTCGCTGGATTTGTCTTAATGCTTTCTTCTACATTCATTTGTTTTTACCCCCTATTATTTAGTTAAAAATCCTTCTCACTTTTTTTCTTTTTATAAACAAAATTGGCACCTATGGTAGGTGCCAAAAATACTACTTGCAGCTGACTACCATTTTACAGGTTCTCGAGCTTTGCGTCGCAAGATTTCTCTTGTTTTGCCAACTAATAATATACATTAGATTTTATCATATCAGCTATGATTATTCAAACAAAAACACTTCTATATCAACAAACTGAAACTTGATTCCTCTCTCTTTAAAGAATCTTTCAGCCTTACGTGTGTCAGCACTTTTCTTGGTACCGAAAATCTGAATATTCATCCTCTTTACCTCTTTTATAAAAAGACACCTGCTGCCCGGTGAATGCTGTGCCATATCTCCTTCGGAGATATGCAAGCCTTGCATTGCAAGGCTTGGTTCTGCTTTGCAGAACGCATCCTCGCTACGCTCGGACCGT
>CACZLA010000055.1 GCA_902781895.1 uncultured Lachnospiraceae bacterium | reverse complement strand
TGCAATAGTCTATGATGAATCCCAGTATGATATACATGTATGTGTTATGAATGGTGATGAAGGAAAACTGATCTATACAGTTTCAGTTAACTACGCAGATACAGATGTTAAACCGGAAGAGATAAAGTTTAACAATAAGAATGCCTCAACAAAAAAGGAAGAAGAAACAACCGAGGCAACCACAGAAATAACAACGGAAAAGACTTCAGAAACACCTCAGGCAAAGAAGGATGCAACTGTCTCCCGTACGGCAAAAACCGGCGATGACATGAATATGCTTTTCTTTGTGGTGTTCTTTATATCACTTGCAGGAGTAGTGGTTCTTATGCTTATGAAGCACTATTTCGGGAAAGGAGGTCAGCATGAAAGTGAAAATGAATAAACGTATTTTCAGCATGATACTTGCGCTGTTCATGCTTATCTCGGTATGTGTTCCCGGAAACTTTACATTTGCCGAGGGTGAGACAACTACTATACCAGATCCGGCGCATAGCTTAAATGTGGAACTTGAGTTTACTGGTGGTGGAACATATGATGAAACAAAAGGTGCTTATGTCTGGGAGGCAGACAGTCCGAACAAGGGCCATAGGTTCTACTATACCATTCGTCTGAATCTGTCGGGTGTAGGTTATGATCAGGCCCCAGATGATGTTAATGTCCCTCAGAATGCAGTAAAAATAGAGATTCCTCTTCACATTCTGAAGCTTTCTTCAGGGGAGTATTCGGATGGTATAGAGCTTTCAGTTCCTTCAATAGATGAGCTTCCATCTAAAGATGGAAAATATCTTACAGATCATATCTTTGCGTATAAGATAGAGGGTGATAAATGCATAATCGAAACCATAAATACCATTAATGCAGGTGAGGTTTATGAGATTCCATTTGCATACTATACCACCAGCGATACTTATAATTACAAAGATATGGATGTATCTGATGCGTGTCAGGCAAAGGCATCAGCCTTTACGTGGAGTGATACTACGCATCAGACAGACACACTATACGACAATTCATCTGAAATTAAAGTGGCGATAGATACAAGTGTTGAACTGACAAAGACCACAAAAAATGTTGTCGGAAAAAATGGTATTCCGACACTCCTTTCACTTGATGAACTCAGGGATTCTGAGGCTGGTCTTGATGCGATTGAAACTGCAGGTGATCTTGAAGATGGTTACTACTATGTGCTTTGGGATGTTACTTCCACTATAGGGAAAGCTACCCAGAAGTACTATTTCACTGTTGATGAAAATACTCTTGCGGATCTAACTCTTTCCGGTGAGGATAAGGATGGAAATGCTCATAATGTAGCCGGAAAGGTAATAGGTATAAAACATAGCGGAACATCTAGTTATGTTTCGGGCAATACATCTGAGGACAGGGGTCCTTCCGATAAAGGTTATTCTGCAACAGGTAAGCGTACTGACAGGGTACTGGTACGTTATCCAAAGACTGTTGGTGATGTAACTGCAACTACAGTGGATGTCGGTATTGATGACCTGCAGAAATTCTCAAAGCCTGCAGAGTATAAGGCGACTAACACTGTGCAGACCAATATTATTCCGGCTGACGAAGTGGATCCTGTACCTACACCTAAAGATGCTACTGCAGTCTGGAAGTATGATGTTAACGATCCTGAGTATGAGGGACCGGTAGAACAGTATTCTTCTATAAAATATGGTCTCTACAATAATGGAAGCAAGGTCACAAACGAGAATAATATAACTTCCTATGAACTGGATAATCTGATTTCGGATACTCCAACGTCAATATCAGATCTGGGCTATAAAGCAGATGTATCTGCATATGCTTATTCCAAGACTGCTTATGATCTTAATCATGAGATACGTGAGATGACCGTTACAGAGGGTGATCAGTACATAGAGATAACCTGTGGTGAAGGTACAAATAAGACAGTCTATAAGTATGACAAGACTATTTCCGGAAATACTACCTACTATGTAAATGACGTGCCACAGACACATACCCAAACTCTGAATGTAACTGAGCTTAAGAGAATAGCCGGACTGAATCTTGCTGCTCAGTACGGGGGAAATGATGTTATATACTCACTGGAGGATAAGACTCTCGAGCTGATCAATCCAAGTGATGATAAATCTGCAGTTACCCTCTCAGGTGATGATTACCGTATAGACAGTATCAGCTATACGATAAAGGAGTATGGCGTAGAGTACGATGATCAGGAAATGAAATATAATTACACAGATGTAACCTATGATGATTCAGATAAACTGGATTTCTATGTTTATAAAGAAGGGGCTCAGGATAATGAGCAGCTCGTTGCAACCTATCATCTGTCTACGGGAGTTGCTGAGATAGTTGATAGCACAGTTGTCTCTGCCTTTGGAAGTGACTCCATAAGCTTCAAATCGGCTGCTGATGTTACCGGTTTTAGGATGCAGACCGAGAACATGAATTATTATACAGCCATGACTGCCAATCCTTCCGTAACGCTTCTTCCGTCAGATAATGTCAAGGCTTATGTAAAGGATATAGTTGATGTAAAGAAGAAGAACAAGGTAGGTCTCAGAAATACAGCTGTTTGGTCGGTAAGATCTGTTGCAGATGACGCAGGCGCAAAGAAGTACTCAAGCACTATAAAGGGTACTGATTATATAGCGAAGGTTATCAGAAAATCCAAGATAGATAAGAAATGGCTTGGAGACGGTGACACCTATATAGGACGTGACGGCAATACATATGGAACAAAGAATGATGTTATAAACAGACTGTATACTGTTGGATGGGCAACAAGGATTTATGAGACAGCGCAGGGTCTGGATGGTACCGAATCAACTAAGAATGTCAGGCAGGCATCAGGAAAGGTCTATGACCTTCTTCCTGCCCATAGTGACATTGTTGAAGGAAGTGTGATGGTATATGCTGATGGAAAACCACTTCCGTCTTCTTCCTATACCATACATCCGAGAATATCAAACTATAATGATAGCGAGAGGAAGCTTCTCACTATCGATATTAATGCGCCTTGCGATCAGGAATATGTTGTTAAGTATGAAACAGTGCATGCCCATGAAGATCTGCAGGATTATTCCTCTATGGCAATAAATGCAATAGCTTATCAGACGGGAAATGCTGACATTGGAGAAGGATATCCGGACGATGGTGGTAAGGATAACTATACTCTTCATGATTATATGATAGGACTGGATCCGGATAATGGTACTGCAAAGAGATTTATCTACGATGAAGATAAGGTAGATATCATGGCACTCATGCAGACAAGCTCCGGTATCTACAAGAAGGTTACAACAGCAGATAATCCTTCGCAGTCCAAATCAGCCGTTGTACATCAGGGCGAGGAGTATACCTACAATATCCGTATGAAGAACTCACCTTCCACAAGGGCGTATGATATAGCTGTTCTTGATTCCATAGAACGTTATGAGAAGGGAATAAACTCAGCGGATACTAACAGAAAATGTGACTGGTATGGTGAACTTGTGGGCTTTGATCTTTCAGGTCTTGAGGAGAAGATGGAGCTTGCCGGATATAAGGATGATCTGAGGCTTTTCCTTTATGTTGGAGACAATCCAATAAATCTTCAGGATGATGAAACATTCTCTGATAATGATGATCGAAAGGCATTTCTGAAGGATCTTCTTGTCCGACCGAAAGGGGATATCGGTGCGGATGGATGGATAAATGTAAATAACTGGAGAGACCTTTCCAGCATCAATCTCAGTGACGTAAAGGCATTTATCGTATATACAGGTAAAGATTTCATGCTTGATAAGGGAGACAGTACCTCCTTTACTGTAACTATGAGGGCTCCGTCTACGACGCCAGCATCTTCAACCGGAGATGATGGATATGAGATTCCGCCTTCAACATATAATAATATCTATCGTTCATTTACAAACAAGAGCGTAGATAGACAGGGAGTAGAAGGCCCTGGAGTATATTTCTATAGCCACTATGACTATACTGATGTTTCATTCAAGACAACCGGAAGACTCAGCTTCAGCAAGGTTGATACGAAGGATTCAAGTGTCAAAGTCGAAGGAGCTAAGTTCCGTGTTACAGGAACATCTGACTACGGAACAGTTGTAGATAGTGTGATTGAGTCAGATGCCCAGGGACATGTGGTTCTTGAAGGACTTGAAAAGGGTGTTTATACCATGGTGGAGGAAGAGGCAGACCCTGATCACAGGGTTGATACAACACCTCGTAAGGTAAAGGTTACCCCTAATGGAAAGATAATGGTTGTCACCATAGAGAGCTTTGACGGTGCCAGTGCCAGTACTTCCTCTGGTGAAACAGAAGATATTGCAGGAAACAGAATCAACGTTAAAACAGGTGAGTTCCTGGATACAGATATAAAGAGCTACGAGATAGGAAATGAACCGAGAATCCATGGTTCGGTTTCATTTAAGAAGCTGAATAAATTTACGAGTGATGGTGTATATGGAGCTGAGTTCAGACTTTTTGGATCATCAGACTATGGAAATAACGTTGATGAGACAGCGACCAGTACAGTTACCGGTGAGGTTACATTTGAAGATATTGAAATAGGTACATATACGCTGGTGGAGACAAAGGCTCCGGATGGCTTCCAGCCTGATACAACTACACATACCGTAAAGGTTGTGGAAGGTCCGGGACTTGATCCGATAATCACTATAAGTGGCACAGTTCTCAGTAAGAATGGTGAGACAACTATTTACAATACTCCATATACAAAGCTGGATATATATAAGATAAGTGCTATAACCGAGGCGGGACTTGAGAACGCTGTGTTTAAGCTTGAGCCAAATGATACAGAAACTGCTCAGGCTGTTTCGAATGCTGTAAGTGCTGATCCAAATACAAAGTGGGTGGATGACGGTACATCCTACAAGCAGGAGTATACAAACGGTAATGTGGGCCCGACAGGAGAGTATCTCTTTGATAATCTCGTTGCTGGAACCTATAAGCTGACAGAAACACCTCCGGATGGTTATGCTGCAAGCTATACAGAGCATATAATTACTGTAACAGAGAAGGCTGACGGATATAGCATACGCTTCAGTCCGGATAAGGATTCAAGTCCTGATAAGGATGAGGATATTGAGTATGATATATTCGATGCAGGAACGAGTGAGTTTATAGAAGTTACAGACAAAGATAAGGCTACATGCTATCGCATAAGGAATAAGGAAACATATGATTATAAAAAAGATGTTATAAAATCCTGGGTTGGTAATCCAATCGACACAGGTTTCCCTGTGATGCATCTAAGTACGGAGAAGCCTGCAGGGGATAACTCAAAGGTTACTATTGGTGAGAATCTAAAGACTCTTATCGGCTCTCATAAAGCTGATATGACTGGTTTTGAAATGTCAGGTGAACTTCCGAGTGGTATTTCAGTTGATACTATTCCTGACGGATGGATGGATAATGATGCCAGAGAAACAGGACATTTCTTTGCATGGTGGGATAATGATGCTAAAAAGATAAAATGGTGGAGCGATGCTATGGTTACCTATCTTCCGAGAGACTGTAGCAGTCTCTTTGCAGATTGTAATAATGCTTCATTTACTTCGCTGAATCTTTCAAGCTTTTATGTTGATAAGGTCACTACGTTTGATAGTGCGTTTAAGAATTGTACTAATCTTGCTACTATTCAGTTTAATAATACTGATGGCTCTAACTTTGCTAATGGACAGAAGATCACATCACTTAAGTCTATGTTTGACGGATGCTCCGCTCTGATAGCTGTTGATATCAGATATTTAAAAACAACAGGTGTGGATGATCTGGGAGCTTTATCACCTAATAGCTTAACTGATACATCTTATATGTTCCATAATTGTTCTAATATAGCATCTATCCATATTGATGGTTTAAATACCTCTGCTGTAGAAGATATGAGCTATATGTTTGGTATGGATAATAATAAACAGAATACAGCATTAGTTAATTTAGATACTTCTCATATTACCGCAGGAAACAAATTAAAATATGTTACTGGAATGTTTAAGGACTGCATACGCATTGAAGGTTTAGATTTAAGAGGCTTTGGAACTTGTCCATATCTTGAAACAATTGAAAAGTGGTTTTGGAATTGCTGGTTCTTAAAGTATATTGATCTAAGTAATTTTGAAACTTCAAAGGATGGAATTAATTCGTTAAATAATATTAAAGGTTTATTTAAAAATGTCGGAAATAAGAAAGATGGTTCAAGTGATATTAATGACGATCATTGCATAATATTTGCAAAGACAAAATGGGTTTGTCTAGAGACAGTAACTACAGATGATGACATGGATGATTGTTACAGAATAAGACTCTATGATCATCGTTTTAAAAATTCAACAAAAAACACATCGACAGGTTTTAAACAAGGTAATCCGAATCATTTAGATATTGTTAATTATGATGATTATTTATCAGGTATTAACGCTAAAAAACAGGGTACCTATAATACATTCATATATAATGGACAATATAATAATAAAGATTCGAGAATTTTTGGAGCGTATTTTTCTGACGCCAGTTCGACTTATTATGCTAATTGGGCAAGACAGACCTATTTAAATAATAATCCAACACAGCCAAGTGGTAATGATCCTGTAGTTACTCCTAGTGTTACAGTGAGTGATACATATCCAGGATATAGTAAGTCCGGCGATCCTAAGTCTGAAGAATCTACAACTGCTACATCCGATGATGTGGGTAAGAAGACATTTACTTTTGAATATAAGACTGCTTCTACAGGTACTCCTGTATCTGGTGAATCTGGTGCTTATCTTGTTGATGAATATATTGTACTTACTGTTACTGAAATCGTTGAGGGTGATGATGGTAAGTTCTATAGTGTATCACAGGATTATACCTACAATGACAATACTCTGAAGGCTAAGTGGACTCAGGTTGATAATACAGCGCCAAGTCAGTGGTATTGTGAGATGCAGGTAAATCAGGATTCTGATTTCTATGCTTGGGAGGATAAGGTGAGCGGATATGCATCAACAGCATTGGAAGCAAATCCTTTAGAGGTACCAAAGGGCACAACTCCGACAATAACGAACTCAAGTGATCCTGTTGGTGGGCTTGACCTTTCAAAGACTCTTGTTGATGAAGCGGGAACAGAGATAAAAGGTAAAGATGAAACTCCATCCTTCTGGTTTAAGGTTGAAATGAAGAAGAATGATGACAGTCCTTATGCTGTAGCTCCATTTGATGCAAGTGGTGTTACATATGTAAAGGTTGCTGCGGGTAAGCATGTGATCCTTGGTGGTATTCCAGTTGGATGCAAGTATTCGGTTACTGAGGTGACAGATCCTACAGATACGGATCATCCAATGCCTGAAGGCTACAAGGCATATACAGGAGATGTTTCTCCGAAGGCAGGTACCATCACAGCAAATACAAATGATCCGGTTAACTTAAAGAATGAGATAATAAAGAAAGATCTTACAATCACAAAGACTGCAAAGCTTTGGGATGAAAAAATCAAGGATGGAACCAGAACTGAGGTGACATCAGGAACGGACTATGATAAATGGATAGCTGAAGATTTTGAATTCACCATCAAGCTGAGTGGTCTCTGCGTAGAAACTGAATATTCTTATTCGATAAAAGAATCTGATGATACAGTTGTTTCAAATCATGAATTTACTTCTACTGATGAAGGAACTTGGGAAAAAACCACTGACCTTAAAATAAAGAATGGTCAGAAGATAGTGTTTAATGATGTTCCTTATGGCACTGAGTATCTGGTAACTGAAACAACTGAACATGCAGATGAAGAAAATGTAAAGTATGAGACATTAGTTAATGTAAATGGTGGAACTGACACCGAAACAAAATCAAAGACAGATGTCATAACTGATGATCAGACAGTAAACTACACAAATAATAAGATAAATCTTATCAGCGAAAAGATATCGGTTGTTGTAGAGAAGAAATGGCTTGATGAAAGTGGTGCTACTATTCCTGATGATCCGGCTAGTCAGAGTGAGTTACCTGACAATATCTATGTTTATGTTGGACGTTATGCAATTGATGAAGATAAACATAAGATAACTTCTCCTGAGTTTGCAGTTGCACGTAGCGTTGTATGGCCTAAGGGAGATCATTCAGAAGAGAACTGGAAGCATACATTTAAAGACCTGGACAAGTCGGTTGAAATAGATGGTAAGAAATATGATTATTACTACTTTGTGGCAGAGTCGCCGGTCAACGGATTTGAGCAGATAGCTGTTAATGATACATGTGTTCATACCATCGGTGAAAATGAGTTCATATATGAAGAGGACGATGTTTCAACGTCTGGAGTATATAAACGAACTATTACAAATAAAAAGCTTCAGACAGCACCTCTTACAATAGACAAAGTAGTTGATGGCAATTTTGCCAGCCGTGACAAGAAGTTCAATATCACGATCTATCTGACTGATAAGAATGGTGATCCTTTAACTGGTGAGAACTTTGTAGTTGAGAAGACTAATGATGATGGAACAAGTAATAAGCAGACCAAGTTCTTCGATGGTTCGCCGTTAAGAATTACATTGTCACATGGGGATTCATATAAGTTCCATAATCTTCCTGTGGGTACGAGATATGTGATTACTGAGGCTGATTATTCAACTGAATCATATAAGGCTTCGGTAAAGCTTGGTGAAGGTGCATGGGAAGACAATAAACGTTCAATAAGCGGAAGCATTTCTGATGAGAATGAGGTGAATATACATTTTAAGAATACGCGTAGTGGCATTATTCCTACAGGTGTATATATAAATGTAATTATCCCTGGAATGCTCTTCATTATTTCAGTATTTGGGGCATATGTATTCATGATGCGTTCAAAGAGATGGAAGAAGAGGCTCGCAAGAGGTTGAGTGAATAGTTATATTCCACTTGTAAATTTAAATTCCATACTGAAGACTAAATTCCACATTTAAAGGATTTGACATATGGTTAAATTCCGTTTAATGTGGAATTTAATCATTCTGGAGCATATTTTACGAAAAAAAGAGTATGCAGTCGCCAGCCACTGGAAAGGTGCTTTGTAAGACTTAATTCCACTGGCCTGGGTTTTGCGTTATGAAGTTTTGGGTGTTCACTCTTTTGTGTTTTTATTTATTGGAGCATTGCTCGTGTGTTACACGTTACTTCTACTTTTTCTTTGAAATCTTATCGCCCAGAAGCTTTGGGGTCAGTATTACATCGTCAGGTTTTATTTCTCTCTGATTAAACATTTTTAAAAGCTCATTTGGAAGCATCATCTTAGCAAGCTTGATGGGAGTAAGACCGCCCAGGCTTTCTCTAGGTGAACTGTTGATATGACTCATCATAAGATTCACATCCCACTGAGTTAAGTTGTCAAAAGATGTTCCCTTAGGACATATCTTTCTGATGTATTCATGATTCTTTTCACAATGAGGTTTCTACCAGGAACACATAGAATCACAGTAATAGATACTGGTTCTTATGTAGTTATCAATTCCACATTCAAGTTTGTCGGGATTCTTGAATTCACCGCCTCTGTCTGTCAGTATCAGAGGGAATGTTCTTGCAAAGATGAAAGTTGAAATTTTCTTTGTAAGATCTGTGAGCAGTACATCATAGATGCTATGGACTGGAAAGCAGATATAGTCGGACTAAAGAGGGTTGAAACTCCTGAGATACCAGTTGAGGCTGTCAGAGAGGCAGTTATAAACTCATATGGACACCGCGTATATAATAATGGACAGAATAACGAGATAGATGTATTCAAGGACAGAATAGAGATACATACTACAGGTGGATTCCCTAAAGGGCATAAACCGGAAGAGTACCTTAATGGAAATAAAAAGCCTATCCGCCGTAATAGAAAAATCACTGGCGTATTGTATTTTTCAAAGGATATGGAGACATTTGCAACCGGACTTAAGAGAATTAAGGATCTTTGTGATGAAGCAGGCTGCAAGGTAGAGTTCCGAACAGAGAAGGATGATTTTGTAGTGGCTTTTTATAGGAATCTTCGCAAAACTTGGATGCAGAACTTGGATGGTACCAACCAAGTTACCAACCAAGATAACGGCCAAGATGTCACTCAAGAACCCGTAATCAGTGAATCTGATAGAGAACAAGTAATACTTGACTTTTGCGCTGTCCCAAGGAGCAGAGAGGAAATACAGGAA
>CACZLA010000054.1 GCA_902781895.1 uncultured Lachnospiraceae bacterium | reverse complement strand
CCTTTGAAAAATCAATGCTGCAGGCGCCGCAGGCTGTGAGCCGAAGTGATCGGGCGGTTTCCAGGAAAAGTGTTTTCGGATCCATGGGAATTTCCTTTGAAATGAATAAAGCGGCGCTTTCAGGGCGCCGCTGCTTTTATTTAACCATTCGTCTGGCCAGAAGTTCGCTGACCCTCTCCGTAGGCATATCATCGCTGTCGTAAAGAAGTCCCTTGGGGCTCTTGATGATGAGCCGGTCCATGAGATTCTCCCCAGGTAGTTACACGAAATATATTTCCAAAAGATGATCCTGCCATATCATTTCCTCTCTGAATATCTTATAATAAGCATCTTATAAATAAGGAAAAAGAGAACCTTTTTCAGAAAAGAGTCCTCTTTTTCGCAACCCCACAATATCAAACCTAAGCTCTTGGATGAGCTTTGTCGTAAACCTCTTTCAATTTACTTGATTTACTCTTGAGATATATCTGTGTAGTGGATATATCCGAGTGACCAAGCATTTCCTGAAGACTCGCAAGATCCGCACCGTTGTTAACCATATGAGTTGCAAACGAATGTCTGATCATATGCGGTGTGATATCTTTGTTGATTCCGGCTTTTTTTGCATACGCTTTAAGGAGCTTCCAGAATCCCTGTCTTGACATTTCCTCGCCTTTAACATTTGTAAATAAATATTCGCTATCCCCGCACATTGCAGGTCTGACTTCAACCAGATATCTGTTAAGAGCAACCTTGGCTGCATTCTCTATCGGAATGATACGACTTCCATTACGATCGTTACATTCAATATATCCCAGAGACAGATTCAGATCTGAAAGCTTGAGAGATATCAGCTCCGTAACTCTGAGGCCGGTTGCATAAAGTAGTTCGAGCATAGCCTTATCTCTTATCTCTTTCGGTGTATCACCTGAAGGCTGATCAAGAAGCAGATTAACTTCTTCGATGGTAAGTGTCTCAGGTATTTTCTTTTCAACCTTAGGTGGCTTTATCCCTTCTGTGGGATTACCTTTGATCTTACCCTTTTCCAAAAGATAAATAAAAAACGATCTGATACTGGCAATACTTCTTGATACTGTTGCGGAGCTCATTTTTTCGTTTTCCATATACAGAACGTATGAACGAATAAGCGTAGAATTTACTTCTTCTACACTATGCACTCCGTTTTCCGCAAGAAATCTCTCCATCTTAACCAGATCACGTCTATACGATTGAACAGTATTTAAACTGCTTTTCTTAACTTCAGTCAAATACTCAATATACTTTTCAATCTCTTGTTCCACTATATTTCCCCTACCATACACAATTATACTAAAGCCCATAAATAAAAAGTTACGTAAATATTACATAGCGATAGTGATATTAGTATAGTGATAAATTTACATAAAATCAACAATAATTTTTATCGTGAAGCGGCCGTGACGTCCCTATTTTAGGGCATTTCCGCAATATCAAGTATTGGTTTTCATAATTTTCATCTATATATTGTGAAAAAATTTTTTTCATTTTTTTGCGTATTTTAGTTAACCTAAACGACATAAAGTATGTTAAATTATTATTTTGAATATTACATTTCTATTTTTTATTCAATAAAGCAGCATATGCCTGGATGGCAATTATGGTCTTGCTGTCGATGATCTTACCTTCATAAATATATTCTAAAGCCTCTTCAAGGCTAAGTCTGACTATCTCAATATATTCATCGAAGTCACGATTCATCTCTCCTCTTTTGAGATTCTCTCCGATATAAACTGCAGTTCTCTCACTGAAAAGCCCAACCGCTGCAATAATATAATTTACAAATGTAAGCTTTGTCGGAATCATGCCGGTTTCTTCTTCTGCTTCGCGAAGTGCACATTTGTAAAATGGATTCTCACTCTTCTCAAAATCAGACCTGTTATATTTTTTAAGATCACTCCCCGGTTCATTTACATCAATATCATTAATCGGTTCCGAGACAGATTCCGAATCAATTGTCTCAGCACATCCCGCCGGTATTTCCAGATCAAATGTACCCAGAGCATTTCTGTACTGCTTTACAAATATAAGAAGCCCATCATTATCTACCAGCAAAACTCCTGCACCGTTTCTGTTTTCCACAAAATCATAATATAGTTTTTCGCCCTCAGGACTTTCAAGTACATCTTCGTAAACTTTAACTCTGTGTCCTTTATATTTCAGATTTCTTTCCATTAATTTATGAGATTTCATATTCCACCTCTTATTTTTTACTATGATCATCAAAAACAAAATACTTTTCCCACAGGCAGGAAAACATTTTGTCTTCTTACACTTATGTAATTATTACATATGAACCTCTATATTGCAAAAACAATAAAAAAATTCACCTGTTTCAAAATGAAACAGGTGAAAATTATTATTTCGCATAATCTGTGACTCTGGACTCACGGATAAGGCTTACCTTTATCTGACCAGGATATTCAAGCTCATCTTCTATCTGCTTTGAAATATCTCTTGCCAGAAGCACCATATCTGAGTCAGAAATCTTGTCAGGAACAACTGCAACCCTGATCTCTCTACCTGCCTGAATGGCAAAGGATCTCTCAACACCATCAAAACCGTTAGCTATATCTTCAAGCTTAGTAAGTCTTGTTGTATAGGTTTCAAGAGTTTCTCTTCTTGCTCCCGGTCTTGCTGCTGATATAGCATCAGCTGCCTGAACGATACAAGCAATCAGAGATTCTGCTTCACAATCACCATGATGGGAAGCAACCGTATTGATGACGGTACGATTCTCTTTATACTTCTTACATAAATCCACACCGATAGTTACATGGGAACCTTCCATCTCATGATCGATAGATTTACCGATATCATGCAGAAGTCCGGCTCTCTTTGCCAGCTTAACATCTTCACCAAGCTCACCGGCCATAATTCCACTGAGGTGTGCAACCTCAACTGAATGCTTCAGAGCATTCTGACCATAGCTTGTTCTGAACTTCATACGACCAAGCAGTTTAACGAGTTCAGGATGAAGTCCATGTACACCAACTTCAAGGGTAGCTGCTTCTCCCTCTTCACGCATCTTAGTTTCGACTTCCTTCCTTGCCTTCTCAACCATTTCTTCGATTCTGGCAGGATGGATACGGCCATCAACTATGAGCTTTTCGAGTGCGATACGTGCAACCTCACGCCTTACGGCATCAAAGCTTGATAATACTACTGCTTCCGGTGTATCATCGATGATCAGATCTACACCTGTAAGAGTTTCAAGTGTACGTATATTTCGACCTTCACGACCGATAATACGTCCCTTCATCTCATCACTTGGAAGCTGAACAAGTGAAACAGTTGATTCCGATACTACATCCGCTGCACATTTCTGTATAGCGCCTACAACTATCTCCTTTGCCTTCTTATCAGCCTCTTCCTTAGCCTTGGATTCCATTTCCTTGATCATTATCGCTGTTTCATGTTTTACATCATCTTCAACGGTTCTAAGTAAATATTCCTTAGCCTGTTCAGAGGTAAGACCAGAGATTCTCTCCAGTTCCTGCTGTCTTTTTGCAGAAAGTTCTTCGACTTCAGCCTGTTTCTTGGCAAGATTTGCTTCCTTTGCAGTAAGAGACTGTTCTCTTCTCTCCAAAGTATCACTCTTCTTATCAAGGTTTTCCTCTCGCTGAAGAACTCTCTTTTCCATATGCTGAATCTCAGTACGACGATCCTTGACTTCCTTTTCGATGTCATTTTTAGTCTTAAGTGCTTCTTCCTTGGCAGTCAGGAGAATGTCTCTCTTCTTTGACTCAGCTGTTTTAAGTGCATCGTCTATTATATCCTTAGCTTTATCTTCTGCTTTTCCGACCTTGGCTTCAGCAATATTCTTACGATATGCTATACCAACTGCAAGACCGATAAATAAAGCAATGATAAAGGCGGCTACTGCGATGATTACACAAACAAGAGTTGACACAGGAGTACCTCCTTCTATTAAATTTTAATGTACAAAACATATGCGCACAAAAACACACGTACTATAGTTTAAACGTAAAAATATATTATGTCAAGTAATTGTTAATCTTATCAAAGGAGAATCCATGACGTATCAGAAAAGAAACGACTCTTCTTTTTACCTTTTCATCCTCAAGATCCTGGCCTCTGAACTTCCTTTCCACTAATGCGGAAATGACCTCACCGTCATTCATTCCCATATCCTCATACACAGCATCAATGATATGACCTTTATCTGAAATATCCAGTCCTTTGGACTGAAGCTCCTTCTCAATAAGATATCTGCTCTTGCCGGATATATAGCATCTGACATAGCTTTCTATATATCTGTCATCATTCAGATAATTATAGCTGTACATAAGATCTATGGCCGCATCAATAGCATATTCGGGATATTTCTTTAACCTGAGTTTACTTCTGATGACAGAACCTGTACTTTCGGAAACAGCAGCATAACCAACAGCCTTATCAAAGACACGTTTAATTACTAACGCTTTTATATCTTCCACATATTCCGGAGAAATATCATCTATATAAAACTCATCCGAATCAGTAAAAGCAATACCAAGCGTTTCAAAATCTCTTTTATATATAAATCCGAGATACTCATCATCATGTGTCAGACTGTATGATTTATTCTTTTTAAATACCTTCAGATATCCCATAACGAACTGTTACTCTTCCGAAGCTTCGCTTTCATCACTTTCTTCATCATGATTAAAATAGATATCCCTGACCTTATCCTCTATCTCTTTCATGACTTCAGGATTCTCTTTAAGATAAGTCTTTGCATTTTCTCTACCCTGACCTATCTTTTCTCCGAGATATGCATACCATGCACCGGATTTGCTGACAACATCACATGCAGCAGCAAGATCAAGTATATCACCTTCCTTGGAAATGCCTTCGCCGAACATGATATCGAATTCAGCCTTCTTAAATGGAGGAGCCACCTTGTTCTTTACAATAGTAACCTTTGTTCTGTTACCTACTCCCTCTCCACCGGTCTTGATAGTCTCAACTCTTCTTACTTCCATACGAACCGAAGCGTAGAATTTAAGAGCACGTCCACCGGTTGTTGTCTCGGGATTACCGAACATGACTCCAACCTTTTCACGAAGCTGGTTAATAAATATAACTACACAATTTGTCTTGCTTATAACCGCAGTCAGCTTTCTGAGGGCCTGAGACATCAGACGTGCATGGAGACCAACATGACTGTCACCCATCTCACCGTCTATCTCAGCCTTTGGAACAAGGGCTGCAACAGAGTCGATAATAAGAACATCCATAGCTCCGGATCTCACCATTGTCTCTGTTATCTCAAGTGCCTGCTCACCGCTGTCCGGTTGTGATATATAAAGATTATCAATATCAACACCTATATTTTTAGCGTATACAGGATCGAGAGCATGCTCTGCATCAATAAATCCTGCTATACCACCACGTTTCTGAACTTCTGCAACCACGTGAAGTGCAACTGTTGTCTTACCACTTGATTCAGGTCCGTAAATCTCAATGATCCTTCCTCTGGGCATACCACCTATTCCGAGAGCGATATCCAGACTTAAGGATCCTGTAGGAACTGCTTCTATATTCATGCTGCTTGCACTGTCACCGAGTTTCATAACCGAGCCCTTACCAAACTGCTTCTCAATCTGGGCAAGAGCCGCATCTAAAGCTTTAAGCTTATCTTCGTTAGCCATAATATCTCCTTTCAATCATCATGGAAAGCCCCTACTTACCACGATATATAGAAAATCATTTTTAAAATAATCCACATTTAGTCAGACGAACAAATTTAGTATAGCATAATGAATAAAAAAATGCTATTCTAAGTTTGGGAGGTTAACTGCTATGTCATATATAGGAATTATCGCTGAATATAATCCATTTCACAATGGTCATAAATACCAGCTTCAGGAATCATTAAATCTATCCGGCGCAGATGGTGCCATAGCTCTTATGAGCGGAAACTTTACCCAGAGGGGAACCCCTGCCATGGCAGATAAATACACCAGAGCACACGCTGCGGTTATCGGCGGTCTGGATGCGGTATTCGAGCTGCCTGTTATTTACGCTACGGGAAGTTCAAGAGATTTTGCAGAGGGTGCTGTGGGAATACTCGGAAAAATGTCTGAAGTAGACTATCTCGCCTTCGGTGTAGAGGATGATGAAATAAATCTGTTCTATGAAATCTCAGACATTCTCGTTCATGAACCCGAGGAATATAAAACCAATCTGAATACATTTCTTTCAAAGGGATTTTCATATCCAAATGCCAGTGAAAAAGCCCTAAAGAAAATACTGGGTAACAGCATCAGCGATATTATATCCAAGCCAAATAATATCCTTGCCATTTCATATATGGTTGCAATGCAGAAACAGAAATCCAGACTCAGACCTATCATAGTTAAACGTAATGACGAGGGATATTCTAACAAAAAACTAACCGGAAAATACTCCAGTGCTACTGCCATCAGGCATGCACTCAGAAACAACGAAAGCATAAAGCCTTATGTTCCAAAGGACAGCATAATGGTTTATAAGGATTATCTGATAAAAAACCTGCCGGATCCCGAGTGGCTCAGCCCATATATAGTATCAAGACTGATATATGACAGAAATCTTCCGCCGCAGATTTCAAATCTGGAAGGTGTTATGGATATGACTCCGGAGCTTCTTAACAGAATACGTAAGGTTCCTCTTCCGGTTAAATATATAGAGCTTCAGGATTATCTTAAGACAAAGAATATGACCATGAGCAGAATAACACGTGTACTGCTCCATATAGTTCTCGGAATCCTGTCGGAGGTAAGAAACAGCGCAGCCGAAAACGGATATGGTGAATATGCAAATCTCCTGGCAATATCCGAAAATGGTTCCAAGATTGTTAAGACCATATCTGCATCACCTGATATAACGGTCATAAATAAAAAATCCACTTATACGCCTTCTGATGCATTTAACGAAAGCCTTTGGGAGACGGATAAGCTTTCAACCGATCTTTATAACCAGCTTATTTATGATCATATAAATGTTCGTCTTCACAGTGAGCTTACATCTTCTGTTCGCGGAACAACTCAGGAAAATAAAAAGAAAAATAAAGAATAACCGTAATCATCCAAATGCGGAAAACAATGAAGAAAATAATATAAGAACAAAAAAAGAGATATATCAATTGAAATATCAACTGATATATCTCTTTTATATTAATGACTTCTCAGGATTTCATCCCCCAATAACCATTATTTACTCATCCAGGAAGTCATCATCATAATCATAATCATCATCATCGTAATCGTCATCGTCGTCATCATAGTCATCATCGTCATCATCGTCGTCATATGATAATGCAGACTTATAACTATCATCTGAATCATAACCATCACCATAATCATCTGAATAATCCTCAGTAAATGCAGACTCAGGATTATTAGAGATAAGGTTTATGCTTGTCTGAACCTCGCTGAGGTTTGTATCAAGTGTAACTATTCCATTCTCGAGACTGTCTATGAGATTACGATAATTCTCTTTCTCAGACTCAAGAGTAGACTTCATAAAATCCTTGATACTTGTTATCTTGTCTCTTGTATAAAGCATAGCACCCATACGAACTTCTGTTGCTTCTGTCTTCGCATCAACAAGAATCTGCTGAGCCTCAGCTCTTGCAGCATCAAGTATCTCATTAGCTCTGCTGTTAGCAAGCTCTGTTATATGATTTGTCTCAACAAGACGATTTGCTTCATTAACGGATTCGGAAATAATGGCATCGGATCTTGTTCTGGCTGATGCAAGTATAGCCTCTTTATTACGCATTATCTTCTTGCATCTTTCAATCTCACTCGGAAGCTTCAGCTTCAGTTCGGATATCATACGATCCAACTCATCTTTAGGCACAACGATCTTGTTGTTTGACAGAGGCTGATATTTACATCCGTCAATAAAAACCTCGATCTCCTCGATCATTTCTTCTACGCCTTTTTTACCCATTTCTTAAATCCTCCTGTTATTTATACTTCTCTTCTATTTTTACACGCACTATCTCAGGGACAAAGTCCTTTACAGACATGCCATAACTTGCATATTCCTTAACCATGCTTGAACTGAGAAATGAATACTTTGGATTTGTCGCCATAAACAAAGTCTCTATCTCCGGCGATACAAGATGATTAGCCTGAGCCATCTGAAGCTCACTTGCAAAGTCCGTTATCTCTCTGAGTCCTCTTATAATAATATTAACATTATGCTCTTTTGCATAATCAACAAGAAGGCCCTGGTAAGAGTCTACGGAAACATTATCAAACTCTTTTATCACTTCACATAACATATTAACACGTTCATCAATAGAAAACAACGAACTTTTTTTTGTGGAATTATTTAATATACACACGATAACCTTGTCGAACATTTTTGAAGCTCTTTTTATAAGATCGATATGTCCCAGGGTTACCGGATCAAAACTGCCGGGATAAATAACTGTATTCATTTTTTGTAAAATTCCCTTTAACTTATTCCAATATTATTTTTTAAGCAGATAGCATCTTATTTAAGACACAGGAATATATGCTTATTAATCGAATATATCTTTGTTTTGTAAATCCTGAATTTTGTATTTTCAATAAAATCAAAATCCGTATTTTTCTCACACTCAATAACTATGACAGCGTCAGGATTTGAAAACTCTTTTGTATTCAGTGCCTCTACACACGCCCTTTCAAAACCCTTCATATATGGAGGATCCAGATGTATGATATCAAAATCTACAGTGTTCATTTTTCTGAGATAACTTACCGCATCCGCCCTTACGATATCGGCTTCATCATCAAACTTTGTAAAATGAACATTATATTTGATAACCTCAAGTGCAGCCTTATTTGCCTCAACAAGAACAGCACTCTCAGCTCCTCTGGAAAGAGCTTCAATACCTATAGCTCCGCACCCTGAAAACAGATCGAGAAATCTGCTGCCGGGAACATCCATCTGAAGACAATTAAAAAGCGTTTCACGAATCATGTTCCTCGTTGGTTTAGTTATATCATCACCATCCAGAGTCTTCAGAGGAAGACTTCTTCTGGAACCTGCTATTACTTTTATCATATATACGCTCCAACAGTGTCTTGTAACAAAAACACATTCATAACTATATCATATAGAAATCAATTCAACAAGAATTTTCTGAGTTATGTTAATTAAAACTAAAAACCATACTATTCAGACATCTTTGACTTGAGCCACAATCCTGTTTCGGACAGATCATCATCCGTCCATCCGGAAGTCTTATCACAGCCTGAATCGATAAGAGCAGATGACTCATTCTTATTGGATACGTTCCATCCGGCATAAGAAAGGTTATATTCATCGATAAGTTCAAACCAGTCCTCTGCAGAATCATAATCTATGGATCCATTTCCCGAAGCATCGCAGATACTGAACTCGGAAATGAATACACAGAGTCCCTTGTCATGAGCCTGTTTTACCTTATCCCTGATATTATCCTTATGAGTTGCAGCATAGAAATGGACCGTATAAGCTATATTCTTTTCTCCGGTAATAGGATCCTCAGCTGCTATCTCAACATCCTGCGACCAGGTAGGAGTTCCCACGATAATTATGGCATCCTTGGCATTAGCTCTGATTACCGGAATCACTGTCTCGGCATATTCCTTGATATCCGACCACTGTGTTCCGCCATTTGGCTCATTACAGATCTCATAAAGGACATTATCATAATCTGCATACTTGGCTGACATTTCATCAAAGAAAGCCACAGCCTCATCCATATTTGTAAGAGGATTATTATCACTGAGAATATGCCAGTCTATAATGACATACATTCCAAGCTCGGTTGCATAGTCCACACCGTCTGAAACAAGCTTCTTAAGCTTTTCCTTATCTCCGTCCTGGCAATATCCACCGCCTTCGCCTGTATACATGGCAAGTCGTATAAGATTTGCATTCCAGTCATCTCTGAAGGTCTGAAAGGCTTCCTTGTTAACATATTCAGGGAACCAGGCAAGACCATGGGTGCTGACACCCTTCAGCTGATATTTTTCGCCATTCTTGTCAACAATATCAGTCCCTTCGATACTGAGCTTTCCGTGATTATCCAGAGGAGTTCCGCTCTCAGGCTCTTTCTTCTCTTTCTTCGAATCTTCCTTTTCCTTCCTGGAGCGTGTTGTAGGTTCTTCCTTCTCCACGTTGTAAAGCTCTCCTCCTATATAAACAGAAGCTGTCTTTTCCTTCTTGCCATCACTGCTGTCATCAAACTTCACCTGAAAACCAACATTTGTGGTGCTCTTTGAAGCAAGTATGGCATTATAATCAACGGAGGTTATATAAAGTGTATCATCCTTGATCTTGAATGTTCCGTTCCAGCTGTCACCTATCTCTCCGTCTTTAAAACCGGTTATTCTGACCTCCCAGTCCTTCAGGTCTTCCTTTGAATCATTATGAATGTCTATATTATACTGGAATACGTAATCATCACCATCCTGCCAGTTACCGCCATCAGATATGGAAGCATAGCAGGCCATCTTCTTTTCATTCTTTTTGGATTTACTCTTATCATCCTTTTTATCGGCTTTATCTGCATCGCCGGAAGAAGCATCATCAGATGTAGCTTTTTCATCTTTATCATCTTTTACTGCTTCAGTGGTTACAGCCTCAGTTGAAGCTTTCTTTTCTTCCTTGTCACCACTCTTTCCTACGATAATATAGATAACAAGTCCGATAATAATAAGTGCCATTACCGCTATAACAGCCAAAAGTCCTTTTTTGTCCTTCATTTCATATAACTCCCTAAATAAT
>CACZLA010000053.1 GCA_902781895.1 uncultured Lachnospiraceae bacterium | reverse complement strand
TAAAGTATCCAGATGATGAGAATTGGGATTTTGATAAGATTCATGATTATTGTTATGAACGAGGATTTACAATTTATCCTGGAAAGATTGAAAAACAGGGGACCTTTAGACTCTGTGCTTTAGGCTCGATAGATGAATCTGATATTTTTGAGTTTTGGAAGGTGTTTGAAGAGGCGCTAAAAGCTTATGGTGTTCATGTGCCAATAAAGTATAATGAGGGATGATACAATAGAGTGAACAAAAAAAATGAAATTGCAATACTTATGGCTGCGGGGATGGGGACTCGTATGAGACCACTTACTGAAACTATACCAAAGCCGTTGATTACTGTTCATGGAAAGCCAATGATTGAGACTTTGATTGATGGATTGAATGCACGAGGAGTTAATAAGATTCTTGTTGTGGTTGGATATCTGGGTGAACAGTTTAGAAAACTTGAATATAAATATGATAATCTTTATATAGTAGAAAATAACGACTATCAAACTCTCAATAACATATCATCGATTTATGCTGTAGTTGATGAATTGATAAATGCTGAGGGTGATGTGTTTATCTGTGAAGCTGATCTGTATGTAAAAGATAATGGTTTATTTAAGGTAGAACTATATCATTCTTGCTATTTTGCGAAGATGGTTCTTGGTCATTCTGATGATTGGGTATTTGATATTGATGATGATGGAAGAATTACCAGAGTTGGAAAGGTTGGTGATGACCATTTCAATATGGTTGGCGTATCTTGGTTTAAGAAAGAAGATGCAAGAATTTTAGGCTTGTGTATTAAAGATGCCTATGGAAAAGATGGTTATGAAGTTTTATTTTGGGATGATGTAGTGAATCAAAATCTTGATAAAATGAATTTGACCGTTTATGAGATTAAGGAAGGTCAGATCACTGAAATTGATACGGTTGAAGAACTCGCAGAGGTGGATGAAGATTATAAGAAATAGTAATGATGTCATCTATTGTATAAATTGGTATATTCCCCAAAGATAGTATGATTGTGACTATTGTATACAAGGAGATAAACCTATTATGAAAGTGGAATCTTTAGTAAATATCATCAATTCAGATTTTTATACTGGAGTACCTGATTCTCAACTTAAGGCTTTATGTGATTATTTGATGGATAAATATGGAATTGATTCAAATCATCATATTATTGCTGCAAATGAGGGGAATTGCACTGCGATTGCTGCAGGGTATCATTTGGCTACAGGGAAGATTCCTGTTGTTTACATGCAGAATAGTGGCGAAGGTAATATTATTAATCCGGTCGCATCGCTTCTTAATGATAAGGTGTACGCGATTCCTGTTGTTTTTATAGTGGGGTGGCGTGGTGAACCGGGAATTCATGATGAACCTCAGCATATATATCAGGGAGAGGTTACTGTAAAAATACTTGAGGATATGGACATAAAAACATATGTTATTGGAAAAGAAACAACAGAAGATGATTTAGTTGCTGTTATGAAGGATTTTCACCGGGTTTTGGAAAATGGTAAGGATGTTGCATTTGTTATTAGGAAAGGCGCCCTTACCGATGCTCCAGTCGTAGAATATAAAAATGATAACCTGATGGCGAGAGAAGAGGTTATTCAGCATATTCTGAAGGTTAGTGGAGAGGATCTGATTATCAGTACAACAGGCAAGACTTCAAGAGAGCTATTTGAAACACGAGTTATAAATAATCAGAGTCACAAATATGATTTTTTGACGGTGGGGTCTATGGGACACAGTTCATCTATAGCTCTTGGTGTTGCACTAAATAAACCTGAAAAACGTATTTGGTGTATTGATGGTGATGGTTCTTTTCTTATGCATATGGGGGCGATGGCGGTAATAGGTTCAAACAGTCCTCGAAATATGGTTCATATTGTTATAAATAACAGTGCTCATGAATCGGTCGGCGGTGTGCCTACAGTTATGAATGATATAGATGTTGTTGCGATTGCTAAAGCGTGTGGCTATGAGAATGCTGTTAGTGTTGAAGATTATGAAAGGCTTGATGAAGAATTGCTTAAAGCGAAAGACAGAGAAGGATTAAGCTTTATAGAAATAAAATGTTCCATAGGTTCAAGAGATGATCTCGGAAGACCAACAACAACACCGATAGAAAATAAAATATCATTTATGAGTTTTTTAAATGAATAAATAGGTGTGTTTCTTGCTATTTGAAATAAAATATATTATTATGACTATAACTGTGAATTGATTTCTGCATTTATGCAGAGATAGATAAAGAGGAACGGATATTATGGATAGATATGAAGATCAGCATACACAGGATATAGATTTAGAACGTGATTATGCTATAGAAGTATCAGAGATAGTTGCACAGGTATATGAGGCTCTTTCTGAAAAGGGATACAATCCCGTAAACCAGATAGTGGGTTATATAATGAGTGGTGATCCTACTTATATAACCAGCTATAAGGGTGCCCGCAGTCTTATTATGAAGGCTGAGAGAGATGAGATACTTGAGCTGCTTATGGAAAACTATATAGAGACAAGACTTAAGTAGGTAGAATGTATGAGGATCATGGGGCTTGATTATGGTGATAAGACAGTAGGTGTTGCTATATCCGATGAGATGGGTATAACTGCACAGCCTGTTGAAACAATAGTCAGAGAGCGGACGAATAAACTCAGAAAGACTTATCAGCGACTTGAGGAGCTGATAAGTGAATACGGAGTTGAATCTATAGTGGTCGGTAAGCCTTTAAACATGAATGGAACAGAGGGTGAAAGAGTTGAACGGACCAGGGCTTTTTCCCAGGAGCTTTCCAGAAGAACGGGGTTAGAGATTATCGAACAGGATGAGAGACTGACTACGGCTGAGGCAGACAGGATTCTTGATGCAACAGGTGTTGCCCTGTCGGCAAGGAAGGAACATATCGATAAGATGGCTGCCGCGATCATTCTACAGACCTACCTTGAACGGAGGAGTTAGATTGGAATCAAACAATGAAACAGTTAAGATCATACCACTGGGCGGACTTGAACAGATAGGTATGAACATAACTGCTATTGAGCATGGGGATGATATCATTATTATTGACGGTGGACTTGCATTTCCCGATGAGGATATGCTGGGTGTCGATCTGGTTATTCCTGATATCACATATTTAAAGAATAATAAAGACAAAATAAGAGGTATGGTTGTCACACATGGTCATGAGGATCATATTGGCGCTATACCTTATATTGAGAAAGAAATAAATATTCCTATATATACAACCAAGCTTACTATGGCTCTTATTGAGTATAAGCTTGATATGCATGGGCTTACGGACTGTGTGAGAAGAAAGGTTGTATCATATGGACAGATAATCAACCTGGGATGCTTCAGGATAGAGTTTATCCGGACGAACCATTCCATAGCTGATTCCTGTGCGCTGGCATTATATACACCTGCAGGAATCATAGTTCACACAGGTGATTTCAAGGTTGATTATACTCCGGTTTTCGGAGGTGTTATCGATCTTCAGAGATTCGGCGAACTGGGGAAGAAGGGAGTGCTTGCTCTTATGGCTGATTCCACAAATGTGGAAAGACCGGGGTATACTCCTTCCGAAAAGAATGTGGGAAGAACATTTGATCATATCTTTGATGATAACAGAAATCACAGACTGATCATTGCCACATTTGCTTCGAACGTTGACAGAGTTCAGCAGATAATCAATTCTGCATATAAATACGGAAGAAAGTGTATAGTTGAAGGACGCAGTATGGTAAATGTTATCAATATTGCATCCGAGCTGGGATATATAAAGATTCCCGATAATACACTTATCGGAATAGATGAAGCGAAGAATTATCCTGATGAGAAACTGGTTTACATAACTACCGGAAGTCAGGGAGAGAATATGGCTGCTCTTTCGAGAATAGCGGCATCTATTCATCATAAGATTTCCATAGTACCCGGAGATGTTGTCATCTTCTCATCAAGTCCTATTCCGGGTAACGAGAAGTCAGTGTACAGAGTTATGAATGAACTGGAGCAGAAGGGGGCAAAGGTTATATACCATGATACCCATGTTTCCGGACATGCATGCCAGGAGGAGCTGAAGCTTATATATGCTCTTACAAAACCGAAGTATGCCATACCTGTTCATGGTGAGTACAGACATCTGAAGAGACATTCTGAGCTTGCAGTTGAAATGGGACTGAAAAAGGAAAATGTTAAAATACTCACCTGCGGTGATGTCCTGGAAATCGGAGGAGATAAATTTGACATTGTCAGCAAGGTTGTCTGCGGAGGTGTATTCGTAGATGGTCTGGGTGTTGGCGATGTTGGTAATATAGTCATTAGAGACAGACAGCATCTTTCGGAAAACGGACTTATGGTGGTTGTGGTTACTCTCGAGAGGGGGTCAAATCAGATACTGTCCGGACCGGATATAGTTTCAAGAGGTTTTGTTTATGTGAGAGAGGCTGAGATGCTGATCGAACAGTGTAAGGATATTGCTGCAGAGGCTGTGGTAAGATGTACCTCTCGTGAAGATGTTGACTGGAACAGGATAAAGAATTGTATTAAAGAGGATCTGGGTGAATTTTTGTGGGAGAGAACCAAGAGAAGCCCGATGATCCTGCCTATTATATCTGAGGTTTAAGCATGGATGAATTGATAGAGCAGTGCAGAAAGCTGAATCAGCTGATTGTTGATTCCAAGGAGTACAAGAATTATATAATAGCCAGAAATTCCATTCAGTCGGATGAGGGCTTATATAACGAGCTTATGGAGTTCAAACATCGTTATGAGGATGTGATGAAGTATACGGACGGGAATCCATTTGATGAGATACATAAGCTTTATTATGAAAATGATGAGCTGATACACAACTCGACTGTTAATGAATTTCTCAGGGCTGAGAGTGCTCTTTCAAGACTGGTTAAAAGGATTATGTCGGAAGTGACCGACGGTTTGGATTTATAGAGGCGATGATATGTCAAAGTTAAGGATGAAAAAGGCTTTAAAAACTGAAAACAGGATAAGAGTTGCACTTTATTATACATTTCAGCTTTTGGTTGACGTTATCATCGTGCTTATTTGTATAAAAGCGTTTTCTGCCTCTTATAATTTTGCTCATGATGTATTTGTTGATTCTGCGAAGAATCTGAACGACAAGGATTTTGTGGTAGTAAAGATAGCGCCGGACTCTTCAACCAGCTCTATAGCTACTCAGTTATATGAAAGCGGTATTATTAAAAATAAATATGTTATGATGGCGAAGATGAAGCTTTCTGAAGCAGGTAAGGATATTAAGTCGGGAAGCTATACATTATCTCCATCCATGAAATACAGTGAGATAATAAAGATACTTACAGGCGGAGTTTCAACTAATGATGATATAAACTCCGTAGATCAGAAAAAGAAGATTGTCAACACGCCTACGGATGCTGAAGAGATTCACGATAACTCAGGTGTCGGTGCCGGTGAAGGCGGTGAAGGTGATGACTACGTTGTGAATGATGGCGGAGCCGGAAATGAAGGTGAAGGAACTGATGCCGGCGGAACCGGAGAAGGTGAGTAGTGAGTCTGAAATGGATTATGAAAGAATCAGAGATTTTATAATATCCTTCAGTAAAGATGATGAAGGGATTTTAGGCGAGCTGCATGATCTGGCTATGCGGGATGAAGTGCCAATCATAAGAACTGAATCAAGAGATTTTATAAAAATGCTTCTCAGGATTGTCAGACCGGGCAGGATACTCGAGATCGGAACAGCAGTGGGGTATTCGGCATTGGTTATGGCATCGGTTATGGAATCCATGAGAGACGATGTGCATATTGATACCTGTGAGATGGACTCTGACAGAATAGCTGTTGCAAAGGATTTTATCAGCAGGGCCGGTATGGACGACAAGATAACTATATATGAAGGTGACGCAGAAGTGTCTCTGGAAGGTCTTTCGGGAAACTCTTATGACTTTGTATTTATTGATGCGGCGAAGGCTCAGTACAGGAACTATCTGGACAAGGTAATGGAAATGGTCCATGAAGGTTCGGTGATCGTAAGTGATAATATTCTTGCAGACGGTGATGTGCTTGAGTCCCATTTCCTTGTTCAAAAAAGAGACAGAACGATTCATGATCGAATGAGAGACTATTTGTATTATATAAAAAATAATGAAAGGCTTGAAACTGCGATACTGTCCGTTGCTGATGGTATGGCAGTTTCTGTTGTGAAATAATGAAGAAACCGGAGCTTTTGATACCGGCAGGCGGACCGGAGACTCTGAGAGTTGCAGTAGACTATGGTGCGGATGCGGTTTATATAGGCGGAAACAGATATGGGCTGAGAGCCAAAGCGGATAATTTCTCCACTGAAGAAATGAGAGAGGCGCTCACTTATTGTCATGATAATGGCGTGAAGCTGTATGTTACTGCAAATATATTTGCCCATAATGAAGATATTGAAAAGGCAGAAGAATATTTTAAAGAACTTCGAGATGTCGGAGTGGATGCTGTATTAATTTCAGATCCGGGGCTTTTCTCCATAGCATCTCCTGTGTTTAAAGACAGCAATACTGAAATACATATCAGCACCCAGGCAAATAATACAAACTATATGACCTACAGATTCTGGCATGATATGGGAGCGACCAGAGTTGTTGCAGCAAGAGAGCTGTCACTTAAGGAGCTATCTGAAATCAGAAAGAATATCCCTGAGGATATGGAGATAGAAGCCTTTATGCATGGCGCAATGTGCATATCTTATTCGGGAAGATGTCTTTTATCAAATTACTTTACCGGAAGAGATGCAAACAGGGGCGCCTGTACTCATCCCTGCAGATGGAAGTATGCAGTTGTTGAAGAAAATCGTCCGGGAGAGTATCTTCCTGTTGAAGAGGATGAAAGAGGAACATATATATTTAACTCAAAAGATCTCTGCATGGTGGATAAGCTTCCTGATCTTATTAATGCCGGTATTGATTCATTCAAGGTTGAGGGGAGAATGAAAACAAACCTCTATGTGGCCACTGCTGCAAGAACCTACAGGGAAGCGATAGATGATTATTTTACATCACCTGATCTTTATGAATCAAAGATAGATCATTACATGGAAGAAATATCTGCATGTACAATGCGTGATTTTACCAGAGGCTTCTACTACGGAAAGCCTTCTGAAGAGGATCAGATATATGATAATAATACATATATACAGAATGCGACTTATATAGGCAGGGTAGAAAAGGTAATAAACGAACCGGAAGAAAATGACTCCGGTAGTGCGGTTGTATCCTTTTATCAGAAGAATAAATTCTCAGTCGGAGAACAGCTGGAGGTAATGCTTTTTGACGGAGCGAATCTTCCGGTAAAGGTTTTGTGGATAAAGGATGAATTCGGAAACGATATGGACTCGGCTCCGCATCCGAAGCAGCGTCTCTTAGTGTGTCTGGAAACGGGAGCTGAAAATATAAATGGGGAAGCAAAAAATCAGGATATCAGAGAGGGAATGATAATCAGAAAGAAAGATTAAAAAAGTCTTTATATTGATATAAAAATTTTTTCTTTGATATTTATAGCAGTTATGGTATAATCTTTATGTTAACGTCTCGAATTAGGCTCTTTACGTATTTTTTTGTGCGCTAAAAAGGGCTTTTTAGGGACTAAAGGCTAATAATAATATGGAGGGGTAGGTTATTCATGCGATTAGCGGGTGCAAGAAAAAAGATACGTATTGGTGACCTTCTTGTTGAAGCCGGTGCTATTACAGACGAGCAGCTTCAGGAGGCTCTTGCCAAACAAAAAGAAGAGGGTGGCATGCTTGGTAATGTCATCATGGATCTGGGGTTCATTTCCAGAGAATTGCTTATCACAGTGCTTACGACCCAGATGGGTATTGAATACTGTGAGATTCAAAGTGTCAAGATTGACGAAGAGGTTCTTAATCTTGTTTCCAAGGATCTCGTACAGAAGTATAAAGCCATACCGATCGGATTTGTAGAGGATAATCCGAATATGCTTCAGGTTGCTATGGCTGATCCTATGGATATCAATGCCATAGACGATATCAGCATTTCCAGTGGTTTTCAGATTGAACCGCTTCTTTCATTTGAAGATGATCTGGAAAATGTTATTGGAAAGCATTATGGTAGTGCCGAAGCTATGGAAGCAGCTGAGGCTTACAAACTCGAGATGGGATCGGGTGAAGAAGAAGAAGATGGTTTTTCTGATGAGATAGATAATTCTCCTATCGTTCTTCTTGTTAATCAGATTATAGAAGGTGGAGTCAGACAGAGAGCGTCTGATATCCATATAGAAGCTCTTGAGTCAAACGTGCGTGTCAGATACCGTATCGATGGTGCTCTGAAGCAGGTCATGACTTATGAGTTAAATATACTCCCGGCAATTAGTGCCCGTATCAAGATCATCGGTGGTATGGACATAGCCGAGAAGAGAAAACCTCAGGATGGTCGTATCACTATTATAGTAGATAGAAAAGAGTTCGATGTCCGTGTTTCCATTCTCCCTACAGTATTCGGAGAAAAGACGGTTATGAGACTTACCTCCAAGGACGGACTTACAAAACCGAAGTCGGGACTTGGATTCTCGGATGAGGAGATTGAGGTATTTGACGGTATCCTGAGTAACCCGCATGGAATAATCCTTGTTACGGGACCTACAGGATCAGGAAAATCTACAACTCTTTATACGTCTCTTTCAGAGCTGAATACAGAAGATGTTAATATCATCACTGTTGAAGACCCTGTGGAGGCAAATATAAACGGAATCAATCAGGTTCAGGTTAATGTAAAGGCGGAAATGACATTCGCGGCAGCGCTTAGATCTATCCTCCGTCAGGACCCTGATATAATAATGATCGGAGAGATTCGAGACGGTGAGACGGCACAGATAGCAGTTCAGGCCGCTATAACGGGTCACCTCGTTGTTTCGACACTCCATACAAACTCAGCAGCATCAACGGTTACCCGTATTATAGATATGGGTATTGAACCATATGTTGCAGGAGACGCACTTGTTGGTGTTATAGCACAGAGACTTGTGAGAAGACTTTGTACATCATGCAGAGTTCCGAGACTTGCAGAAGATGATGAAAAGACAGTTCTGGGAGTTGAGGATCCTGAAGATGATATAGTTATCTACGAGCCGGTGGGATGTCCTCTCTGTAACGATACCGGATTTTCAGGACGTATCGGTGTTTATGAGATGATGCCGGTTTCCAAAGCTCTTCAGGCGGTTATAGCAAAGGGAGCAACAGCTGATGTTATCGAGGCACAGGCTCTTGAAGAAGGAATGTCAACTCTGAAGATGTCAGCAGCGAGACATGTTCTGAATGGTACAACATCTATTTCGGAAATGAAGAAGATCGTTTATACCACTGGTGATAATTATTAAAAAATTTCTACTATATTATATATAGTAGAAACAGACACCAAAAAGACACAAAAATAACATTTTTAATAAACATTATAAATGCATAATATTAAGAAAGGGGATTTATTATTATGATAGATATGGACGAGCTCCTCAGCCTTGCGGTTGATGAAAATGCATCGGATATACATCTTGCAGTAGGAATACCACCAAAGTTCAGAATTAACGGTGGACTCCAGGAGGTTGATGTACCGCCTCTTTCAGCTTCAGAAGCAGCTGAAAGTATCGGTATGACAATGAATGAAAGACAGAAAGCTATCCTTAAGGATAGAGGTGAGTGCGACTTTGCTTACTCAGTTGGTGAAAAAGGACGTTTCCGTGTAAACGTATACATGGACAGAGGTAACATGGCAGCTGCTTATCGAAAGATCGATACAGTAATTCCTAAGCCTGAGCAGCTGGGACTTCCACCATCAGTCGTAGATCTTTATAAAAAGAAGAGAGGACTTGTTCTTGTAACAGGACCTACAGGATCAGGAAAGTCAACAACACTTGCATCTGTTATTAATAAGGCTAACGAGAATACAAGTAACCATATAATCACTCTTGAGGATCCTATCGAGTACATTCATCATCATAAGAAATCGATAGTTAACCAGAGAGAACTGGGAATGGATACACTTTCATTCGATAATGCACTTAGAGCTGCCCTCCGTGAGGATCCGGATATTATCCTCGTTGGAGAGATGCGTGACCCGGAGACAATACAGATAGCTATCACAGCTGCTGAGACCGGTCACCTTGTTTTCTCAACACTGCATACTATCGGAGCCGCTGCTACAGTAGACCGTATCATCGACGTATTCCCACCTCATCAGCAGCAGCAGATACGTATTCAGCTGGCTATGGTTATTGAGGGAGTTATCTCCCAGCAGTTGCTTCCTACAGCTGATGGTCATGGTAGATGCGCAGCATTTGAGGTAATGCTTGCCAACTCTGCTATAAGAGCGCAGATCCGTGAAGGTAAGACACATCAGATAGAGTCAACCATACAGACATCCAGAAATATCGGAATGGTAACGATGGATGATTGCCTTATAGAAATGTTTAGGAACGGACAGATCAGTAAGGATAATGCGCTTCTGTATGCACAGGATCAGATTAACATGAAGAAAAATCTTTACTAAGATAAGTACGATTTGTGAATTTTTTGTGAAAAAGGGCCAATTATTTACGGTTTGTTCATATATTATTTACAAAACAGTTGCAATTTTATGTAAAGTATTGTATGTTATACTAAATATTATGTGGAAAAATGGGCGGAGGATAGAATATGGCAAGGTTTAATTACAGAGCTATGGACTCAAACGGTAAGATTAAAAAAGGTACCGTTGAGGCTAACACAGAAGAAGCTGCGAAGACAAAACTTCGTAACGAGGGACTGAATATCACTGAATTTGGTGTCAGTAAAGAT
>CACZLA010000052.1 GCA_902781895.1 uncultured Lachnospiraceae bacterium | reverse complement strand
CTTCTTGCATTACTGGCAATATACAAGCATAAGGCAAATATACAGAGACTTCTTAATCATACTGAGAATAAGTTCCATATGAAGAAACAGGAGGGGGTATAAATGAAAATTTGTGTACTTGGTGCCGGTAGCTGGGGTATGGCACTTACAAGACTTCTTGCAAATAATGGTCATGAAGTATATGTGTGGTCTATAGATGAAGATGAAATAAATATGCTTAAGAAATTTTCCGAGCATAAAACCAAGCTTCCCGGTGTTAAGATTCCCGGCAGCGTAGAATATACAACTGATATGGGGACTGCACTGGAGGATAGAGAGCTTGTGGTTATGGCAGTTCCTTCTCCATATATCAGAAGTACAGCCAGAAATGCGGCTCCTTATATAAAGGAAAATGAAATCATCGTAAATGTTGCCAAGGGTATCGAAGAAACGACACTTAAGAGACTTTCTGAGGTTATTTCTGAGGAAATACCTCAGGCTCAGGTTGCAATCCTTTCGGGCCCCAGTCATGCAGAGGAGGTAGGGAAGGATATTCCTACAACTGTAGTAGTGGGTGCACCTACACAGGAGCTTGCAAAGTTTGTTCAGGATGTTTTTATGGGTGACAGATTCAGAGTTTATACCAGTCCTGATATGATAGGAATCGAACTGGGCGGGGCTGTAAAGAATGTCATAGCTCTTGCTGCAGGTATTGCGGACGGTCTGGGCTGTGGAGATAATACTAAGGCGGCTCTTATTACCAGAGGTATATATGAGCTTACAAGTCTTGGGGTTGCCATGGGCGGAAAACCTGAGACATTCTCCGGTCTTTCGGGAACAGGCGATCTGATCGTTACCTGTGCATCTCAGCACAGCCGTAACAGAAGAGCCGGATATCTGATGGGACAGGGATATACATATAAAGAAGCTATGGACTGTGTAAAGATGATCGTTGAGGGTGTTTATTCTGCCAAGGCCGCTCTTGAGCTTGCAAAGCAGTATAATATCCAGATGCCCATCGTTGAAGTAGTCAACAGGATTCTTTTTGAGGATTATCCGGCACAGGAAGCACTTAATGACCTGCTTACCAGGGATAAAAAATCAGAGGCTTCAACTCTGGTCTGGGGCAATTAATGTAAATGGAAAAGCTTGATATAAAACTTGATGTGTTTGAAGGCCCTCTGGATCTTCTGCTGCATCTTATAGAAAAAAACAAATTTAATATTTTTGATATACCTATAGTGGAAATAACAAAACAGTATCTGGATTATATTGATTCCATGGAGGAGGAAAATATGGATGTCATGAGCGAGTTTCTCGTTATGGCAGCTACTCTGATTTCCATAAAAGCAAAGATGCTTCTTCCGAAGGAAGAGACTGAAGAGGAGGAAGAGGATGATCCCAGAGCTGAACTTGTTAAAAGTCTTCTTGAGTATAAAATGTACAAATATGCTTCTGCGGAGCTAAAGGATATGTCCATCGATGCTGATGGAGCATTCTTTAAGAGTGAGTCTATTCCCAAAGAAGTTAAAAATATAAAAGAAGAGATAGATCCGGCTGAACTGATAAGTGATATTACCATGAAACAGCTGAATGATATCTTTCAGACGCTTCTCAGAAGAGAGATAGACAGAGTGGATCCCGTCAGAAGTAAATTCGGTACCATAACACGAGAAGAGATAAAGCTTGAGGATAAAATGATTGAGATCAGAACCGAAATAAAAGGACTGAAAAGTATTAACTTCAAAACACTCCTCAAGGGTAAACGTGGAAAACTGAATCTTATAGTGTCTTTCCTTGCTATTCTTGAACTGATGAAATCAGGTTTTTTAACTATCAGGCAGGATAAAATGTTTGGCGAGATAATGATAGATTCTCTTGAATAGGAAATAATAATGAGTGATTTAAATGTAAAAGCATCAATTGAAGCAATCCTTTTTGCCATAGGAGAAGCGGTAGATGAAAGTAAGCTTCTGGCTGCCCTCGGTACTGAGGAAAAGCCTTTTCCTAAAAAGGAATTTTCAGATGCAATAAAAGAATTAATGGCTGATTACGAAGCTGAAGACAGAGGGATAAAGCTGATAGAGCTAAATGGCAAATATCAGCTGTGTACTAAGAATGACTATTTTGAAATACTGGGAAAGATAGTAAACATGCCGAAAAAACATGTTCTTACCGATGTTCTGCTGGAAACACTTTCCATAGTCGCTTATAAACAGCCTGTAACCAGAGCAGAAATAGAAAAGATAAGAGGCGTGTCCTGCAGTCATGCAGTGAACAGACTTGTGGAGTACAGTCTTATATGTGAAGTCGGAAGACTGGATGCTCCCGGACATCCTATACTTTTCGGAACTACAGATGATTTCCTTCGAAGCTTTGGAATATCATCTATGGATGAGCTTCCGGATATTTCTCCCGATAAGATAGAAGACTTCAGAAAACAGGCTGAAGAAGAGGCGGGAATTGAGGTTACTGTATAAGCATGAAATCCCCTATCAGATTAAAAAAGTATTATATTGAATCCACACCGGAGCTGGCAGGAATGAGAATTATCTTTCTGTCTGATTTTCATAATGCAAAAAACGGAGCACTTAATGATTCGATAGTAGATACTGTTAAGTCTGCCCGGCCGAATCTTATACTTCTGGGCGGTGATATGGTAAATGGAAGACAGCCGGAAGAAAGCTATCCGACTGCTCTTGATCTTGTGAACAGGATGTCTGATATAAGTCCTGTTTATTATGCTTATGGTAATCATGAGAAAAAAATAACGGAAAACATATACGGAAACAGTGATACCTGGGATGGCTTCCGGGATGCTGTGGAAAAGAAAGCTGTTTTTCTTGTAAACGAAAAAACTACCCCTGTTAAGGGGCTGAATGTATACGGTCTTGATATTCCTCCGGAGTATTATTCAAGAGGAAGATATCCGAAACTAAAGGGTGCAACCATAGCTGAGCTGATCGGAAAAAGAGACAGAAGAGGATTCAATATCCTTCTTGGTCATACTCCGGATTTTTTCAGTGGTTACTCTGCGTGGGGGGCTGATCTTGTTCTTTCCGGTCATTATCATGGCGGAATTATCAGATTACCTCTTCTGGGAGGTGTTATTTCGCCGAGGCTGCATCTGTTTCCAAAATACGATTATGGGTTATATGAGAATAAAAAATCCAAAATGATCGTGACAAACGGTATAGGACAACATTCTATAAAAATCCGTTTCAATAATAAGCCTGAGGTTGTCCTTATTATCTTTAAAGAAGGTAAAGAAAATGTGGTCAAATAAGATAATCAGATACAGCATAATAAGTGTAGTCAGCATAATTCTTTTAGTGTATTTCTTCATAGTTATCGCATGTCTGGATGTTTATTATCCCGGAACAATAATAAACGGTAAGGATTATGGATTTAAAAGTCCGTCGTATGTTGAAAATGAAATGTATGAAAATCCTGCGGATTTTAAATTTGAAATTGTATTCAGAGATAAAACCGAAGTGATAGTCGGAAACAGGATAGGTTATAACATAGACTATAAATCATATCTTCATGAAATTAAAAGAAATCAGAATCCATTTCTCTGGTTTACCACATTCTGGGATGACGGACATAAGATAGACAGATGTATCAATATCGATTATAAAAAGCTTTCAAGTGAGCTTGAACAGCTTCCCGAGTTTGATAAGGGAAAGATGATCGAACCCGAGAATCCTGATATTGTTATGAATAAAGAGGGCGTCGTAGAGGCTGTTTATAAAAATCTGGGTACTACCATAGAAAACACTTCAGCATTAAAGGATCGAATAGCTGATATCATAAAAAGCGGCGGAAACAGTATAAATGTAGAAGAGGAAGGCTTTTATAAGGAACCTGAATATCTTCTTAATTCCAACCGGGTTGTAAAATGTGTTGAATTCTGTAACAGGATGACATCTTTACATATAACTTATGAGTATGGTGATGTTGAGATACCGCTTACCCCTGACCAGTTGTTTTCTACTATAAAGATTGCTCCGAATTATAATTATTCCGTAAGTCCGGATAAGGTAAGAGCCTTAGTGGAGAGCTTTTCCAGACTTCATGATACATACGGAAAGATACGAACCTTTAAAACCCATTCAGGCAGAAAGATAAATGTAACCGAAGGTGATTACGGCTGGCTGATAGATTACGAAAAGGAAACAGAGCAGCTGTATAATGATATAATTCATCGTACAAATGTTACCAGAACGCCGATTTTTGAGAATGAAGCCTATTTTTATGACGAAGACGGAAATGATCTGGGAAACTTTTATGCAGAGGTGGATCTGGATAATCAGCATATGTATCTCATCAGGAATAAGCAGGTTGTTCTTGAATCCGATGTTGTTACTGGCTGCGTAAGTCTTCATAGAGGAACTCCTAAGGGTATTTATAATATTGATTATAAACAGAGTCCGGCCATTCTCAGAGGTGAGGATTATGAGTCTCCGGTTACCTTCTGGATGCCATTTAACGGTGGCGTTGGATTCCATGATGCAACCTGGAGAGGAAGCTTCGGAGGACAGATATACCTTTACGGTGGTTCACACGGTTGTGTAAACATGCCATATTCCAAGGCTCAGGAGCTTTACGGAGTTATTGAAGAGGGTATGCCGGTCATTGTATATTGACAATAAATCTATTAAAAGCTACAATTACTAGTGTTTATTTTTAAAGATCTATCAAAAGAGGTGATCATAGTATGAAGATGAAGGTTCTTTCACTTTTAGTTGATAATACCGCTGGTGTCCTGAGTCGTGTTTCGGGAATGTTCAGTCGAAGAGGCTACAATATCGACAGCCTTTCCGTTGGAGTGACTGAGAATCCGAAATTTTCCAGAATGACAGTTGTTGTTACGGGAGATGATAAAATACTTTCTCAGATAAAAAGCCAGCTTAATAAGCTTGAGGATGTTAAGTCCATAATTGAGCTTAAAGACGGAGAGTCTGTTACAAGAGAACTTGTACTTATGAAGATTAAAGCAGATGCATCCGAAAGACAGCAGATAATATCTATTGCAAATGTATACAGAGCCAGCATTGTTGACGTATCTCCGGAGTCGATAATGATCGAACTTACCGGAAATAACAATAAGGTTGAAGCATTCAGAAGTCTTCTCGAAGGATTTGAGATACAGGAAATAGTAAGAACCGGTGTTACAGGTCTTGTAAGAGGTAGAGCTGAATAGTACAATATAATTTATTATTATTTAAGGAGGCATATAAAATGTCAGATTTAAAAATTTTTTATGAGCAGGATTGTAATTTATCACTTTTAGATGGTAAGACTATCGCAATAATTGGTTACGGTAGCCAGGGTCATGCACACGCACTTAACCTTAAGGACTCAGGAGCTCACGTAATCATTGGATTATATGAGGGAAGTAAGTCATGGAAGAGAGCTGAGGAGCAGGGCTTCGAGGTTTATACAACAGCTGAGGCAGCTAAGAAGGCTGATATCATCATGATTCTTATCAATGATGAGAAGCAGGCAGCTATGTACAAGAAGGATATCGAGCCAAATCTTGAAGCCGGAAACATGCTTATGTTTGCACATGGTTTCAACATTCACTTTGGACAGATCGTTCCTCCGGCTGACGTTGATGTAACAATGATCGCTCCTAAGGCACCTGGACATACAGTACGTTCAGAGTATCAGGCTGGTAAGGGTACACCTTGTCTTATAGCTGTATATCAGGATGCTACAGGTCATGCACAGGATATGGCACTTGCTTATGGTGCAGGTATCGGTGGAGCAAGAGCAGGACTTCTTGAGACAACCTTCAGAATTGAGACAGAGACAGACCTCTTCGGTGAGCAGGCAGTTCTTTGCGGCGGTGTTTGTGCACTTATGCAGGCTGGTTTCGAGACACTTACAGAAGCAGGTTATGATCCTAGAAACGCTTACTTCGAGTGTATCCACGAGATGAAGCTTATCGTAGACCTTATCTATCAGAGTGGTTTCGCTGGAATGAGATATTCTATCTCTAATACAGCTGAGTACGGTGATTACATCACGGGTCCTAAGATCATTACTGAGGATACAAAGAAGGCTATGAAGAAGGTTCTTGCTGACATCCAGGATGGTACATTTGCTAAGGACTTCCTTCTTGATATGTCATCAGCCGGTGGACAGGCTCACTTCAAGGCTCTTCGTAAGATTAAGGCTGAGCATCCAGCAGAGGTTGTTGGTAAGGAAATACGTTCACTTTACAGCTGGTCAAACGAGGACAAGCTTATTAATAACTAGTTTAATGTTGTGCTTCGGGGGACAGACTGTGTCTGTCCCTTTGTTTATATGAGATCATTTTACTTCTGAAGGCATAATGCCTTTAAGAAATGTTAAGAAAGGGGGAAGGTATAATGATCCAGATTAATAACCTATTTAACAATGAGAATATCAAACTCATTGCAAGCAGCGGACAGTATTTTATTTATGAACATCAGAAGGATCTGTCTGTTTCACCTTACTCAGCTGTAAGAGAGTATTTCATGAAGGAAATGAACTGCAAAAAACGTCAGGTGCTTATTCAGCTGAATAATTCTGCATGTAAGACTCAGGCAGGAGCGATGCAGTGGGTAGCAGGAAATATCACTACAACCTCAGGGGTTACAGGTGTAGGTAATTTCCTCGGAAAAATGGTAAAGGGTGCAGTTACAGGTGAGTCTGCCGTTAAGCCTGAGTATACAGGTCAGGGCTTTGTAATGCTTGAACCTACTTATAATCATATTCTTATTGAAGATGTAGCCTCCTGGGGACAGGGACTGGTACTTGATGATGGTCTGTTCCTTTGCTGTGATCTTTCACTTAAAGAATCCATTTCAAAGAGAAGCAATATTTCATCTGCTGTTCTCGGTGGTGAAGGTTTGTTCAATCTTTGCCTTTCAGGTCAGGGTTATGCAGTGCTTGAAAGTCCTGTTCCGAGAGAAGAACTTATAGAGTACAATCTTGAGAATGATGTACTTAAGATAGACGGAAATATGGCCGTTGCATGGTCAAGCTCACTGCAGTTTACTGTTGAGACTATTACCGGAAGAGCTCTTGGTTCTGCAGCAACCGGCGAAGGCTTCGTAAATGTATATCGTGGAACCGGTAAGGTTCTTATGGCTCCTACAATTCCGGGAACTACTATGAGTAATGAAAATGGTCCGGAAAGAACATCAAAGACTCTGTTTTAAGTTATAGCTGAGGTATGAAATGACACATCTTGAGGCACAATCGTATATAATGCCTTTTATAGAGGGTAAGGTTCCTGATAATAAGCAGGAAGATTTTGTCATACACATGAAAAACTGCAAAACCTGTCATGAGGAGCTGGAAATATACTATACCCTTCTTGTGGGTATGAAGAAGCTGGATAGTCAGACTGAGATTTCCACGGATTTTAGTACTGATCTCGAAAGAGAACTCAGCAGAATGAGTCATCATGTCAGAAACAGAAGAAGTGTGAAGGTTTCCGCATTTTCGGTGATTATGGCAGCATTTCTTTTACTTGGAGTTGCAGTATATGCGGGTGTGCTTAACAAGGTGTATGATTTTGAACAGAGGTCTAAACTGGCAGATCAGGGTGGCTTCTATTACCACGACTACCTTGACAGTTATTTCCAATTGGATGACAAGGACAATATAGCTAAGAGTATGCAGATAAAAAAGGATAAAGAAGTTACTGGTTACCAGAGAATCCTTGGTTATAAAAGACTTGAGTCTGATTATGACAAGATGATGCTTATAGGAGAGGATATAGCACAGAATGAAGCTACTACTGATTGACGGAAACAGTATAATGAACAGGGGATATTTTGCACTCCCCAAGAATCTTACAGCTAAGAATGGCATACATACGAATGCCATTCTTGGCTTTTTGAATATTTTTTTCAAAATATATGATGAAGAACAGCCCACTCATATTATAGTTGCGTTTGATGTTCACGAGCCCACCTTCAGACATAAAATGTATGCTGAATATAAAGGAACCAGAAAGCCTATGGATCCTGAGCTTAGAGAACAGTTTCCATTGATAAAGGAAATCCTTACAAAGATGCATATTACATATGTTGAAAAAGGCGGTTATGAGGCGGATGATATTATAGGCACATATTCCAGACAGGGTATAGACCGTGATATGGAAGTGACAATTGTTTCCGGAGACAGGGATCTGCTTCAACTGGCAACTGATAAGGTGCTTGTAAGAATACCAAGAACTAAAGGCGGAAAGACAACGGTAGATAATTATCATGCTGCTGAAGTAGAAAGTGAATATGGAGTTACTCCACTGGAGTTTATTGAAATGAAGGGCCTTATGGGCGACACCTCCGATAATATCCCCGGTGTTCAGGGGATCGGCCCTAAAACGGCTTCAAATATCATACAGAAGTATCATACTATTGAAGCTGCACTGGAGGATATAGATAATATTAAGCCTGATAAAGCAAGAACAAACCTTTCTGAAATGAGAGATATGGCTCTGTTTTCCAGAGATCTTGCTACAATAAAGCTGGACTGTGAACTGGATTTAGGTATTGATGCATCTGAAATCACTATAGAGGAGATTCTGGGGCAGGAATCCTATGACATGTTCTTTGAACTTGGAATGAAGTCCATGCTGAAAAGATATGAAAATGTATCTAATGATGTACAGCCTCAGGAAATCAGTCTCAGTATCAGCGATATAGATTATAAAGACCTTGTAGAACTGATTAATACTGAAAAACCGGAACATATAGGTCTGGGGATTGTTCCCATAGATAACGAAGTATTCGGCGGTTCAGTAACATTTGGTGACAAAACTTATATTATTCGTGAAAACAAATTAGCTGATATCAGAAAGGATATTGATCCGGATATTCTGATATCAATGATATCAATTAAAGAATACATCACACCTCTGGAACTTAATGAGGAGGATAAGCTGTTTGATCTGTCAGTTGCAGCATATCTGTTGGACCCTCTGGCAGGAAGCTACAGCTATGACAGTATTGCATTCAAATATATGGATGCGTCCTTTGAAGACATGAAGACTTTGATAGGCAAAGAGGCTCTTACAGTTTTTTCTTTTGATATGGAAGGGTACAGAAAGCTTATCAGTTATATGTCGTATACTGCATGTCATTGTAAAAACATTTTGCAGGAAAAGCTTGAAGATTCAGGTCTTAAGGCACTTTATTATGATATAGAATATCCGACTATATTCGTGTTAAATGATATGGAAAACTTCGGAATCAGAACAGATAAGGATACTCTCATAAAATACGGAGAAATGCTTGATGAGCAGATATCGGATCTTACAAGTGAGATATATGAGCAGGCCGGTGAGGAGTTTAATATCAATTCTCCGAAACAGCTTGGAGCTGTACTATTCGAAAAACTTCAGCTGAAGAACGGTAAGAAAACAAAAACCGGTTATTCTACCGGAGCTGATGTACTTTTAAAATTAAAGGATGAACATCCTATAATAGGGCTTATTCTGGACTATAGATCTAAAACAAAGCTTAAATCAACATATGTAGATGGCCTTGTAAGCTGCGTAAGATCTGACGGAAGGATACATAGCAGGTTTAATCAGACCGTTACGGCTACTGGCAGGCTCAGTTCTACAGAACCGAACCTTCAGAATATACCTACAAGAACAGCTGAAGGTCGGGAGATAAGGAAGGCCTTTATTCCAAAGGAGGACTGTATATTCGTGGATGCTGATTATTCTCAGATAGAGCTGAGAGTTATGGCTTCTATTTCCGGTGATGAATCCCTTATTAAAGCGTTTAATTCTTCTAAGGATATACATGCCATTACTGCATCCCAGGTTTTTGATGTGAATCCGGAAGATGTTACTCCTGAACTCAGAAGAAGAGCAAAAGCCGTAAACTTCGGAATTATATACGGTATCAGTTCCTTCGGGCTTGGAGAGGATCTCGGTATTTCGAGAAAGGAAGCAAAGGATTATATAGATAAATATTTTGAGACCTATAGTAAGATTAAGGAATATCTTGATTCCTGTGTTGAGGATGCAAAAAAAGATGGATATGTAAAAACAATGATGGGAAGGATTCGTCCTATACCGGAGCTTTCAAGTTCAAACTTTATGCAGAGATCCTTCGGTGAGAGGGTTGCCATGAACTCTCCCGTGCAGGGTACGGCGGCTGACATTATCAAGATAGCCATGATAAAGGTCAGCAGAGAATTGAAGAGTAGAAAAATGAAATCAAGGCTTATTCTTCAGATACATGATGAGCTCCTGATTGAAGCTGAAAACAGTGAAGAGGAAGAGGTAAAGGAACTTCTCAGAAAAAATATGGAGGAAGCCGTAAGCCTGGCAGTACCGTTATATGTTGATGTTCATACGGGGATGTCACTATATGACGCTAAGTAAAGGACAAATGAATGAAGATTATCGGTATAACCGGAGGTATAGGGACCGGTAAGTCGCTGGTTCTCAGTATTCTTAAAACAAAATACGACGCATATATTGTTGAGGCTGATAAAGTTGCTCATATTTTGATGAAGAAGGGTGAGCCGGCTTATATCGAAATAGTAAATGCTTTTGGTAATTCTGTTTTAGATAAGGAGACAGGAGAGCTTGACAGGGCTTCCCTGGGCTCTCTGGTTATGAATGATAAAGAAAAACTAAATGTTTTAAACAGTATAGTTCATCCTTTGGTAAAGGATTATTTATTATCTGATATTGAAAAGATGCGAAAAGAGGATATTACTTATTATGTCATTGAAGCGGCTCTTTTGATTCAGGATGGTTATAAACAGATATGTGATGAGATATGGGCGATCATAACTGATAAGGATATACGTATTGAAAGACTGAAAAAAAACAGGAATTATACTATCGAAAAAGCGGATGGATTTATTAAAAATCAGCCTTCAGATGATTTCTTTATAGATAATTCCGACCGAATCATATATAACAATACTGACGAAGGGGATTTGATTAAAGCTATTGATGAAATATTAGATTTATGATAAAATATTTTTGTATGTTTTATGGGGGCTTTATTCAATGTCTGATAAGTTTAAATTAAAGTTTATAAATGATTTAAAGAAATATAACAGAATCGCCTATGCCTCGGGAATCTTAATGGTTCTTCTTGTGTGGGGGTCAGATCTTAAAATAATAAATGCGGTGGCTATCTATTATCTGGCTAGTCCAGACAACAAATTCC
>CACZLA010000051.1:12423-20840 GCA_902781895.1 uncultured Lachnospiraceae bacterium | reverse complement strand
ATAATTCTGCAGGAAGACCTGTTGGTTATGAGGTGGATCTTGCTATAGGATTCTGCAGGGAATATGGTTATGGACTGGAATTCGTAGAGAATAGTTTTTCAGAGGTCCTTGATGGAGTGATGGAAGGTGAGTATAGTGCCGGATTTGGTGCAGTCACGGTGACTGAAGAACGTGCGAAGAGGATGATATTTTCAGAACCCTATTACACCGGTGGTATAAGCGTCTGCGTAAGCAGTCAGAACAATAATAATACTGATAACAGTATGAAGAGTGAGATCGAAAGAAGATTCAAAAGAACCTTTATCGATCATGACAGATATAAGCTGTTCCTTAAAGGAATTCTTATTACAGTCATAATTTTCCTCCTTGCTGCATTTCTCGGAACACCCCTTGGTGTTATTTTATATGTTGGAAGTGCAAGAGGAAATCTGGTTACGAGATCTATTGCAAAGCTTGTTCCGAAGATCATATATTGTATGCCCGCGATAATGATAATAATGCTTATTTATTATAATTATTATACAGGTATGTATTACGGTGGGATTATTGCTTCTGTCATAGGCTTCACTCTGGTTGTTGCGGAGGGAGTTTACAGAGTAATAAGAAGAAATGTTTCAGAGATAGAAGAGGGACTTCTTGAGGCAAAATTCAGACTTGAATATATGGATAAAAAAGAGTTCCTCGTGGCACTCAAAGAAAAACGTGGAGAAAGACTTGTACGTGACTACAGAGAGGAACTGATAAATGTACTTAAGCTTACTTCTGTAGTAGGATATATATCTGTTCAGGATATGACAAAGGTTTTCGAAACCATAAGAAATGAGAGCTATGAATTGTTTGTACCGCTTCTGGCGACTACACTTGTATATTTTATCCTCGTGTGGCTTCTGGCAAGACTTATCAGATGGAGGAAGAAAGAAGTATTCCAGAGAATGAGCGCTGAGGAAGCTGCGGAGTTAATAGAAGCAGAGATCGCTGAAGAAACTGAAGAGGATACTGAAGACTCAGATGAAGATAAAGCCTAAAAGATGATGATCCGGAGGAAAGATAATGTTTAAATGTAATGGTCGTTATGAGGACGATCTGAAGGAATACAACGAAAAGATACTTGAAAAGTACGGAGTGACGGGACAGGCATCGGAAAGAGAAATGATGTGCATGGCAGATGAAGGTAATACTGTGGCACTCAAGCTCTATGCCGACATGATCTTTTACAAAAAGATACTGAGGAAGAACTATTACAGAGATGCATTCGAGCTTTATATGAAGGCGGCAGGAATGACTGTTGACGAAGAGGGGAACTGGGAATGCAGCGGTGACAGTTATCCCCTTTCCTTCTGGGGGATAGGATACTATCTGGTAAATTATAAGAGAGAGTCTGTGCTGAAAAATTGTGAGACCATAGAGATTATTGAAAACATGACTCTTGGTGAAAGGATGAAGCTTGCCCTGCAGATGGCTGTTCATTGTCTGGATTTTGAAAGTGCAGCCGGAGCCATAAATCTTGTGGGAAGAATCCTTTATGAAGCTTCTAAAAATGAAGAGCTTTTTAATATACTTCAGCCTGTAATCCAGAAAAATGTAATAGATCACGAATTTGTTGAGGTAGAATTTGAAATATCGGAATGTAACAGTATGAAGGATGCTGCGGAGCTGGCAGAGACCTTCTTTATAAGTGCTGCTCAGGAGGGCTATGTGTTTGCATGTAACAGTCTTGCTTCAAAGGAAGCAGGCAGGATTATTTCGATGAAGAAGGAATATGATAAGGCATCAGCCGGCAAAGCAGAAGAGGAAAACAGTAAGCTTCCTGAAGATATATCGGAAAGTATCATGAATTATATCTGTTTCCTGAAGCTGGCAGCGGATAAGTATGAACCATATGCTGCAAACAGACTCGGCCTGTTTTATGCTACAGGAGAGATAATAAGCGGCGAGGATAAAGTAGCATTCAGAGATTATATAGATTATTCTCTGGCAAAGGAATATTTCCTGAAGGCTACGGTATATCCGGATTCGAATTCGGCATGGGCCTATTTCAACCTTATGAAGTTCTTCCCGAAAATGTATGACAGGGATATAGAACTGATGAATGAGCATATGGATTATATCAAGGTGCTTAATCCGAAGGTTTATGATGACGCTATGGAACTGTAAATGCTACAATGAATTACCGATACCGTTATGGAATTTTTGTATAAAATAACGGTATCATTATATTTGGAAATTTATTATAATGACAAAGTAAAAAAAATCATCCTAAAACTGTAACTATCAACTATTTATTTTTAAAGGTGGCTAATATGAATGATGAAACAAGAAAGAATCTTGAAGTAACAGCCAAGTCAATAAGACGAGGTATAGTTACAGCACTCCACAGTGCAAAATCAGGTCATCCGGGCGGATCTCTTTCCGCTGCAGATATAATGACCTATCTGTATTTTGAGGAAATGAATATTGATCCACAGGATCCTAAGAAGGCAGACAGAGACAGATTTGTTCTTTCAAAGGGACACGTTGCTCCTGCTCTTTATTCTACACTTGCAGAGAGAGGATATTTCCCTAAGGAGGACCTCGTAACTCTCAGACATACAGGATCATATCTTCAGGGACATCCGGATATGAAGCATATTCCGGGCGTTGATATGTCAGCAGGTTCTCTGGGACAGGGAATCTCAGCTGCAGTAGGTATGGCACTTGCTGCAAAACTTGATGGCAAGGACTATCGTGTATTTGCTATGTGCGGTGACGGTGAGATAGAGGAAGGTCAGGTATGGGAGGCTTCTATGTTTGCAGCTTCCAGAAATCTTGACAACTTTACTGTTATCGTAGATAACAACAACCTTCAGATTGACGGAACCATAGAAGAGGTATGTTCACCATATCCTATAGATGAAAAGTTTAAAGCTTTTGGGTTTGAAGTTATCTGTATAGACGGTCATAACTTTGATGAGATTGAGGCTGCATTTGCAAAAGCAAAGGAAACAAAAGGTAAGCCTACTGCAATCATAGCAAAGACAACAAAGGGTAAGGGTGTATCATTTATGGAGAATCAGTGCGGATGGCATGGTAAAGCTCCAAATGATGATGAGTTCGCTCAGGCAATCAAAGAACTGGAGGTGACCGAATAATGTCAGATATTAAGATAGCTACAAGAGACAGTTATGGTAATGCTCTGGTTGAGATTGGAAAAGAGCATGATAATGTTGTTGTTCTTGATGCCGATCTTGCAGCGGCAACTAAGACAGGAACCTTTAAGAAGGAATTTCCCGAGAGACATATAGATTGTGGTATAGCAGAGTCAAATATGATGGGAATCGCTGCCGGACTTTCTACATGCGGTAAGGTGCCATTTGCAAGTACATTTGCAATCTTTGCGGCCGGAAGAGCATTCGAACAGGTTAGAAATTCTATCGGATATCCACACCTCAATGTAAAGATCGGAGCAACTCATGCCGGAATATCAGTTGGTGAGGATGGAGCATCACATCAGTGTAATGAAGATATAGCTCTTATGAGAACTATCCCCGGAATGACAATCATCAATCCTTCAGATGATATCGAAGCAAAGGCTGCAGTTAAGGCTGCATATGAAATAGACGGACCTGTATATATGAGATTCGGTCGTCTTGCAGTTCCTGTAATAAATGACAACGCTGATTATAAGTTCGAGGTTGGTAAGGGTGTCCTTCTTAAAGACGGATCAGATATCACAATCCTTGCTACAGGACTTGAGGTTGGTGAGTCACTTAAGGCTGCTGAGAAGCTTGAGGCAGACGGTGTTAGTGTTAGAGTTATTAACATTCATACAATCAAGCCTATAGACGAGGATATCATCCTTAAGGCTGCTAAAGAGACTAAGAAGCTCTTTACAGTAGAGGAGCATTCCATTATCGGTGGACTCGGAAGTGCTGTTGCTGAGGTTCTTGCAGAGAAGGCACCTTCACCACTTTATAGAATCGGCGTCAGAGATACATTTGGCGAATCCGGTCCTGCAGTTGAGCTTCTTCATAAGTATAAGCTCGATGCTGAAGGAATCTATGAACAGATTAAAGAAAATGCATAAAACGCAAATTGGGGATGGCTGCCTGGCAGACCATCCCTTTTTGTCAATAATTGAAAATTGTCGTATTGCGTAAAGGCACTAAATAATTTATAATTAGGAAGTTGATGTCATATCGGATGAATCATTCGGAAGATAATGATAAACATAGTAAGAAAAAGGAGATTAGCAGTGATTGAAGATGCTATGAAAGCGGTTGAGGCTGCAGAGAAAAATGCTGCTGAAAAGCTTGCAAATGCAAGAGCTGAGGCTGAGAGGATCCGTAAGAACTCTGTTACCGAATGTGAGCAGATAGAAAAGGACGGAGAACAGACAGCTAAGGAAAAAGAACTTAAAGGACTCCAGGAGTCTGATAAGAACAGAGAAGCAGCAGTAGAAAAGGCCAAGGAGTCTGCTAAGATTAAGGCAGATGCGCTTAAGAGTACTGCAGAAGGTAAAGAAGATGAGGCTATTGATGCAGTCATCAATAAGCTTATAAATTAAATAAGAAAGGCGGAATAAGTTTTGGCAATTGTTGAAATGCGAAGGCTGAATGTTTACTCTACGAAGAAACATCGTAAAGCAACACTCGAGTTTTTGCAGGAAATAGGAGCCATGGAGATAGACTGTCCGGACATCGGAGATACTCCGTTTGAAGCAATGGATACCTCCGGAGAGAGAGTAAGATTCCAGAAGATAGCTGATGAGTTTGATCATGTTATCGATCTGCTGAAAAGCTACGATACGAAAGGAAAAAGCTCACTTCTGAATCTTGAGAATACTCTTGTTTCAAAGGAAGAATACAAGGAGATTGAGAAAAATCGGAGAGAGTATTATTCCAAAGTTAAGGATGTCCTGGGACTTGAAAAGTCCATTACAGAGAGTAAGGCGACCATTACGCGTAAGCAGAACAAGATCGCCACATTATCCCCATGGAGTAAACTTGATATTCCTCTGAACAGTGAAAAGACCAGATGTACGAAAATCTTTATCGGTACATTTCCGGATTCACTCAGTGAGGAAACGGTATATGCTATAGCGACTGAAGGACTTGAGGAACCGATACCGGTTACAGCCTCAGTTCTCTACAACGAAAATCAGATCACAAATGTTTGTGTCATAGCTACAAACAGAGTGGCTGACCAGGTTGAAGAAAATATGAGAAGCCATGGTTACAGTAAGCTGCCGTTCCTTTCTCACAGGATTCCAAATGATGCCATAGCAAAAAGACAGAAGGATGCAGAGGAAGAGAAAAAGAAAATAGAAGAGGCTGAAAAGGAAATAGCGACATATGTTGACTATATCCCTAAGTTCAAGATAGCAGCCGACTACTTCAGGACCAGATCTGAGAAGTATCGTGTGCTGGGAACGCTGCCACAGTCAAATAAGGTATTCTTCATCCAGGGATGGGTCGAGGCCAGACAGGCTGAGGGAATCGCGAAGATTCTGGAAGAAAAATATGATGCGGTAGTTGAGATAGAGCAGGACGATGAGGCTGCTCCGATCAAGCTGAAGAACAACCATTTCTCTGAGGCTTCTGAAGGAGTGCTTGAGGCCTATGGTCTGCCGACACATGGAAGAGTCGATCCTACAGTAGTAATGTCCATATTCTATGTATTCTTCTTCGGAATGATGCTTTCGGATGCCGGATATGGAATACTGATGGCTATCGTGTGCGGTATCGTTCTGAAAAAATACAAGAGAATGGCCAGCGGAACCAATAAGATGCTGAGACTGTTCTTCTGGTGCGGTATTTCTACTGCATTCTGGGGATTCATGTTCGGAGGCTTCTTCGGTGATGCGATAGATGTTATAGCTCATACATTCTTCGGAGTTTCCGAGAAAACAACAGTGCTTAAACCTCTGTGGTTTGCACCGCTGAATAATCCAATGAGACTTCTTATCTGGTGTATGCTTTTCGGAATCATACATTTGTATGCCGGACTTGCAATGAAGGGATATGAGTATCTGAAGAATAAGGATGTGGTTGGATTCTTCTCGGATGTTATAGCCTGGTATATGTTCCTGACAGGACTTATACTGATGCTGCTTCCGACCAGTATATTTGCTTCTATAGCTCAGATGAATATAACATTCCCTGACTGGCTGAATCTTCTTGCAAAGATCATAACCATAGTCGGACTTGTGGTGATTATTCTCATGGCGGGAAGAGCCAACAAAAACTGGGGACTCAGGATTGCACTGGGTGCATATGATATATACGGTGTGACCGGATGGCTTTCGGATGTGCTTTCATATTCCAGACTTCTGGCACTTGGACTTGCGACAGGAGTTATCGCAAGTGTTATCAATACAATGGCTGCCATGAAAGGTAAAACTGTTTTGGGCGTGATCATATTTATTCTGGTATTCCTGGTAGGTCATGCACTTAACATAGCGATAAATCTTTTGGGAGCGTATGTTCATACCAACCGTCTACAGTACGTTGAGTTTTTTGGTAAGTTTTATGACGCGGGAGGAACACCGTTCCAGCCGTTTAAATCAAATCATAAGTATATTGAAATTAAGGAGGATTAATTTATGTCACTCGGATTTACACTGGCACTTACAGGTGCTGCACTGGCAACAATACTTGCGGGTATAGGTTCTGCATGGGGAGTAGGAAAGGGCGGACAGGCTGCTGCAGGAGTAGTTAGTGAGGACCCTTCACTTTTCGCTAAGGTTCTTATCCTTCAGCTTCTTCCTGGTACACAGGGTATCTATGGACTGCTTGTTACATTTATTACACTTTCAAAGATCGGACTTCTTGGTGGATCACCGGTAGAGCTTTCAACACAGCAGGGACTTTCAATATTCGCTGCTTGTATGCCTATAGCACTCGTTGGACTTGTTTCTGCATTCCATCAGGGCAAGACATCAGTTGCATCTATCGGAATCGTTGCAAAGAAACCTGATCAGTTTGGTAAGGCTATGCTTTTCCCTGCAATGGTTGAGACATATGCAATCCTTGCACTGCTCATTTCTATTCTTGCGGTTTCAAACATTAACGTATAATCATGTAGATACTTCATGTTATAGAAATCAGAATACAGCTATCGTACTTGCTTGCAAGTTTAGATAGCTGGATGATGATTTCAAAGTAACATGCGAAGCATGTTACTGTAACGTAAATGAGGAAAAAATATTGCGAAGCAAAATGAAAAGCCACGAAGTGGCGATTTTCCGAATTAACGTTACAATAACATGAAAAAGAAAAAAATCATCTAACATGATATAGAAAGGAGAATAGAATGGCGGGAATAGATAAGATAACAAAAGAAATAGAACTTGAAGCCGAAAAGGAAGCTGCAAGTATCGTTTCTGCCGCTGAAGCTGCTGCACAGGATGCGAGAAATAAAGCAGATCAGCAGCGTCAGGCTTATATATCTGCCGCTGATGAAAAGCTAAACAGGAAGCTTGCCGAAGAGAACAAGAAGACTCAGTCTCAGTGCGAGCAGGCTGAAAAGCTTATCCTTCTTGAGACAAAACAGTTTTTGATAGATGATATCCTGCGTAAAGCTAAAGTTAAGCTTTTGATACAGGGTAAGGAAGATTATTTTGATACTTTGCTTAAAATCCTTGAAAAGTCTGTACAGGCTGAAAAAGGAGAGCTTATGCTCAGCAAGAAGGATCTGGAAAGAGTGCCTTCTGATTTTGAGTCAAAGGCAAATGTAGTTGCTACGAAGAAGGGTGGAACTGTAGAGCTTTCCGGTAATACAGTAGATATAGAAGGCGGATTTATACTTAAGTATGGCAATATAGAGATAAATTCTTCATTTGATGCCATATTTGATGAGAACAGAGATGAACTGATGGATATAGTAAACGGGATTCTCTGGTAGGTCCGGATAAAGGAGATATATATGAGAGATGCGGATTACATCTATGCAGTTGCAAGTATTCGTGTCAAGGAAAAGTCTCTTCTGACAGATTCCGATGTTCAGTCGATGATCGGAATGAAAAGCGAGAACGAAGTTCTTTCGTATCTCACGGAAAAGGGCTGGGGAGACAGCTCCTTAAATAGTGATATGGAAACTGTTCTTGCAGCTGAAGAAGAGAATCAGATGAAGCTCCTGAAGAATCTGGGAGTCGGATCTGAGATAACGGATGTTCTGTTTATTCAGGAATTATATCACAATCTGAAAGCGGCGATAAAAGAGGTATATTCGGGACTGGACGATGGTCAGGCATTTTATGAGCATGAAAAGTACGGTAAGGAGCAGATGCTCAGCATCATCAGAGAAAAGGATTTCGAGAAGCTCCCTGCAGATATGCAGAAGCTTGCTGATGAAGCACTTGATCTGATGCTTACCACCAGAGACGGACAGAAGCTTGATATCATGATCGACAGAGCATGTCTTGATGCTACAGAGAAGGC
>CACZLA010000051.1:0-12404 GCA_902781895.1 uncultured Lachnospiraceae bacterium | reverse complement strand
GCGGCAGTTACCTCAAAGGATAAGTTCATATCCGAGTATGCTGAGGTAAAGGTTGTCATTGCTGATATTAAGATTGCAGTCAGAGCGGCCGACACGAAACGTCCGCTTCAGATGATCGAGGATGCACTTGCACCGAATAGTACATTTGACGTTAAGCGACTTGCCACAGCTGCTGCAACAGGCAGAGATGCTGTATATGAATTTCTGAATAATGCCGGTTACCAGGATGCGGTAGATGCACTGAAGGATTCCTTCTCTGCATTCGAAAAATGGTGTGATGATTATATCATGAGTATGATCATGGGACAGAAGACAAATATCCAGTCAAGTGGTCCTATAGTTGCATTTTTCCTGGCAAAGCAGAATGAAATCAGAATGGCACGTATAATCATGACTGCAAAAGCAAATGGATTCAGTAACGATGCCATCTCGGAAAGGGTAAGGAAGATGTATGGATGAGGATAACAAAATAGCTGTAATAGGTGATTATGACAGTATATACGGATTTGCCTCACTCGGACTTGCTACATTTCCGGTAGATGGTTATGAAGAGGCAGAGAAGACACTGAAATCACTTGCAGGCAGTGGATACGGAATAATCTATATCACCGAAGATCTTGCTGCAAAAAGTAGAAAGGTGATAGATAAATATAAAGAATCTATGCTTCCGGCTATTATTCAGATACCGGGAGTCAGCGGAAACACCGGAGACGGAGTTATGGCCGTTCGCCGTTCGGTAGAACAGGCTGTTGGTTCAGATATCCTCTTCGGAGAATAGTTTACATAAAACTATTTACTTTTTTGAAAGGAGAAACTCCATGGGAGTAGTTGGTAAGATAAAAAAAGTTGCCGGTCCTCTGGTTATAGCAACGGGCATGCGTGATGCGGATATGTTCGACGTTGTTCGTGTAAGTAACGAGAGACTTATAGGCGAGATCATAGAGATGCACGGTGATGAGGCATCGATTCAGGTTTATGAGGAGACTTCCGGACTTGGACCGGGTGAGCCGGTTGAGTCAACAAACGTGCCTCTTTCAGTTGAACTTGGTCCCGGACTTATGGGTTCTATCTATGATGGTATTCAGAGACCTCTTACAAAGATTATGGAAGTTACCGGTGGAAACCTTCTGGAGCGAGGCGTTGAGGTTCCTTCTCTTGATAGAGAAAAGAAATGGGACTTTGTTGCTACAGCTAAAGTCGGCGACAGCGTAGTAGCAGGAGATATCATCGGTACTGTTCAGGAGACTGAGGTCGTAACTCAGAGAATTATGGTTCCTTACGGTATTGAGGGAACTATCAAGAGTATAGAGAGTGGTTCATTTACAGTAGAGGATACGGTTGCTGTTGTAGATACAGCAGACGGAGAGAAGAAGCTTACTATGATGCAGAAGTGGCCTGTTCGTAAAGGTCGTCCATATCTTAAGAAGCTTCCGCCACGTCAGCCCCTTATCACAGGACAGAGAGTAGTAGATACATTCTTCCCTATAGCAAAGGGTGGTGTTGCTGCCGTTCCCGGACCATTTGGTTCAGGTAAGACAGTTATCCAGCATCAGCTTGCAAAATGGGCAGATGCCGAGATAGTTGTATATATCGGTTGTGGAGAGCGTGGAAATGAGATGACCGACGTTCTGAACGAGTTCCCTGAGCTGAAGGATCCTCGTACAGGCGAGTCACTTATGAAGAGAACCATTCTTATTGCCAATACATCAGATATGCCTGTTGCTGCCCGTGAGGCATCTATCTATACAGGTATTACACTTGCTGAGTATTTCCGTGATATGGGTTACTCAGTTGCACTTATGGCAGACTCAACATCACGTTGGGCAGAGGCTCTTCGTGAGATGTCAGGACGTCTTGAAGAGATGCCCGGTGAGGAAGGTTATCCTGCTTATCTTGCATCTCGTCTTGCACAGTTCTACGAGAGAGCAGGACATGTTGTATGTCTCGGAAGTGATGAGAGAGAGGGTGCGCTTTCAGCAATCGGTGCTGTATCGCCTCCTGGTGGTGATATATCAGAGCCGGTTTCACAGGCTACACTTCGTATCGTAAAGGTGTTCTGGTCACTGGATGCACAGCTTGCATATCAGAGACATTTCCCTGCTATCAACTGGCTGAACAGCTACAGCCTCTATCTTGATGAGATAAAGGGATGGTTTGATGAAAATGTAGATGAAGACTGGATGAAACTGAGACAGGAGCTTATGGGCCTGCTTCAGGAGGAAGCATCTCTTAACGAGATTGTTAAGATGGTTGGTATGGATGCGCTTTCACCTCAGGACAGACTGAAGATGGAAGCAGCCCGTTCTATTCGTGAGGATTTCCTGCACCAGAATTCATTTGATGAGATTGATACTTATACTTCTATGAAGAAACAGTTCTATATGCAGAAGCTAGTATATCTTTTCTATGATGAGAGCGTAAAGGCACTTAAGGATGGTGCAAATATCAATGACATCGTAGCTATGGATGTTCGTGAGGATATAGGACGTTATAAGTATACTGAAGAAAGTAAGATAGATGAGAGATATAACGAAGTGCATGATGCACTTATTCGTGAAATATCAGGACTGATCGGAAAGGAGGAAGACTAATGCCTAAAGAGTATCGTACTATACAGGAAGTTGCCGGCCCGCTTATGCTGGTAAAGGATGTTGAAAATGTAAAGTATGACGAGCTGGGTGAGATAGAGCTTGCAAATGGCGAGAAGCGTCGTTGTAAGGTTCTTGAGATAGATGGCAGTAATGCATTAGTTCAGCTTTTCGATGCAGCAACAGGTATCAACCTTGAGAGCAGTAAGGTAAAGTTCCTCGGACGTTCACTGGAGCTTGGCGTATCAGGTGATATGCTCGGTCGTGTCTTTGATGGTCTGGGACGTACAGTAGATGGTGGCCCTGAAATCATTCCGGATGCCCGTATGGATATAAACGGTCTTCCTATGAATCCTGCTGCAAGAGCTTATCCTGAAGAGTTTATCGAGACCGGTGTATCAGCTATCGATGGTCTGAATACACTTGTACGTGGACAGAAGCTTCCTATTTTCTCAGCTTCAGGTCTTCCCCATGCACAACTTGCTGCACAGATAGCACGTCAGGCAAAGGTTAAGGGTACAAATGACGAGTTCGCCGTTGTATTTGCAGCTATGGGTATTACATTTGAGGAGGCGCATTTCTTTGAAGAGTCATTCCGTGAGAGCGGAGCTATCGACAGAACTGTTCTTTTCAGAAACCTGGCTAATGACCCTGCCGTAGAGCGTATATCAACACCTCGTATGGCGCTGACAGCAGCAGAGTACCTTGCTTTCGAAAAGGGAATGCACGTACTCGTTATAATGACAGATATTACAAACTACGCAGATGCTCTTCGTGAGATATCTGCTGCACGTAAAGAGGTTCCGGGACGTCGTGGTTATCCCGGATATATGTACACTGACCTTGCAACAATGTATGAAAGAGCAGGACGTCAGCGTGGAAAGAACGGATCTATCACAATGATTCCAATCCTTACCATGCCTGAGGATGATAAGACTCATCCTATACCTGACCTTACAGGATATATCACAGAGGGACAGATAATCCTTTCCCGTGAGCTTTATCGTAAGGGTGTAACACCTCCTATCGATGTTCTTCCTTCACTTTCACGTCTGAAGGATAAGGGTATCGGTGAAGGAAAAACAAGAGCCGATCATGCGGCTACCATGAACCAGCTGTTTTCAGCTTATGCTCGTGGTAAAGAGGCTAAGGAGCTTATGGTAATCCTTGGTGAGGCAGCACTTACAGATATCGATCTTCTTTATGCTAAATTCGCAGAAGAGTTCGAGAAGAAGTATGTATCACAGGGATATCAGGCGGATCGTGATATCGAAGAGACACTGAACATCGGATGGGAGCTTCTTCGTATCCTTCCTAGATCAGAGCTCAAAAGAATTAATGATAAATTCCTTGATATGTACTATTAAAAACACTTAACGAGGTGTGATATGGCAACACAAACAGTTATCCCAACTCGTATGGAGTTGACGAGACTTAAAAAGAAACTGAATACTGCCGTAAAGGGACATAGACTCTTAAAGGATAAGCGTGATGAGCTTATGCGTGAATTCCTTGAGCTTGTTAAGGTGAATATGGAGCTTCGTGAGAAGGTAGAGAAGGGCATTGATGCAGCTAACAAGAATTTCGTTCTTGCAAAGGCCGGAATGTCCGAGCAGACTCTTCGTACAGCCCTTATGGCTCCTAAACAGGAGGTTTCTCTTGTGCAGGATAAAAAGAATGTAATGAGTGTTGATATTCCTGTGTTTGATTTCAAGACACGTACACCGGATGAGAACGATATATACTCATATGGTTTTGCATTTACGTCAGGAGATCTGGATGGTGCAGTAGATTCACTTGCAGCTGTATTTCCGGATATGCTTAAGCTTGCAGAGGTTGAGAAATCCTGTCAGCTTATGGCTGCCGAGATAGAGAAGACCAGAAGACGTGTTAATGCTCTTGAACATGTCATCATTCCTGAGACACAGGAGAGTATCAAATACATAACTATGAAGCTTGACGAGAATGAAAGAAGTACACAGGTTCGTCTGATGAAGGTTAAGTCAATGATGCTTGAAGAGGCTCATCACTATTCAGAAAAATAGTATCCTAACGGCTGGTTAATCCGGCCGTTATTTTTTTATTTTATTAACTTTGAAAATGATAAAAATCCTTTAAAACAGAACGATTGTGTGGTAAATTTAAATACGATGGATTTTATGTGGTTTTAGTTGTTATTAAGGATTTTTTATTATGAGTGAGAGTGAGAAAAGTGAAAAAGGATCAAAGAAAAAACTGATCCTGATCATTGCAATTCTTGTTGTTTCAGCAGCTATCGCGGCTGTAGTGATTCTTTTGATGCACAAAACTGAGGAGTATCGACTGCTGAAGATATTTGAGGTGGAAGGTACTGCGAATGTTTCACGTGAGGGTAAGGGCGATATAGCTCCTTATGTCAATATGGTTCTTGAATCAGGTGATAAGGTTTCGCTTGATACAGGTAAACTTTCAATCCGGGCAGATGAAGATAAGTATATATATCTCGAGGAACAGACCGAGATACTTCTTAAGGCGTCCGGAAATGCAACCAACAGTAAAACTGAGATAGAGATTCTTAAGGGATCCATTACAAATGATATACAGAATAAGCTGACAGAAGATTCGACCTATGAGGTAAACACACCGAACTCAACCATGTCTGTTCGTGGAACGGTTTTCTTTGTTATTGTTTACGAAATAGACGGAGTCAGATACACAAGGATATGTGTGTTTGATGGAGAGGTTGCATCAAAGCTTGTCTATAAGGATGGAACTGTCTCAGCTAACGAGGTAAGTGTAAAGAAGGGTAAAGAGGTAACCATCTATGAGGATGGAACGACAACAGACTATGTGTCTGAGCCTACGGATATCGATTATAATACACTTCCTGAAAGTGTACTGTTGAAGCTGAAGGGCATCAATGATGAAGGAAAGGATCTCTCAATCACGAATCCTGAAATCACAAGAATTCTGGAAGGTCCGTACGAAGTAACATTTACTTATAATGGCAAAGTCTTCGGAACCCAGACAGTTAAGAAGGGTGAGAAGGCAGAGGAGCCGAAACTCAGTCCTGCACCAAGTGGAAAATGGCAATACGATTTCAGTAAGCCTGTTGAGAGAGATATAACGATAGAGTGGAAGTAATTGAAAGGAGGATGGTTATTTGAAAAAGTCAGATAATAATAAAATTAATAGAAGCTATTTTAGAAAAATCATATGTTTCATAACTGCAGCTGCTTTGGCCATCGCCTGCTTCTACTCGGATGGATTTAATATGAAGTCTTATGCGGCCGGTACCACCGGTGGAACTGTAAGTAAAGAGGGAACGGTCTATAGTTGTGGTGGTGTAGGTGGAACGGCAACATTTACCCTTACAAGCAGTGGCTCTGTTTTCACTTTAAGTTATATTGATTCCGGTTCCGGTTCACCTCAGACGGTTACTGTGAGTTCCGGAGAAACAATTCGCGCAAATTCTGATGCAAAAGTGGTAATTGACGGATCAGCGAATACAAATGTAAATCTTTATTGCATGAATGGTTGTTCGATAGATATTGAAGGAGATAATGTCGGAAATATTACCAATAATGGCGGTACTGTGTATATTTCCGGATCAAATGGAGGAGATATTAATAATTATGCCGGTAGTGAGCTTCATATTTCCGGTGTTGTCCAGGGAAATGAATTATATAATGTTAGTAAAGTATATATAAACACTTCACAGGATGCTTTTAATTTCACGACTCTAAATAATACTAATGAGAGTGCAGAAATATATGTTAATGATTTTACCTTAACATCTGCTTTTACCGGAACCGGTGATTTATATGCTGACAATCTGGTTATAGATGGATGTACTGCGGGTATAACCCTTCATGTAGATCAAAGCCTTACGGTAGAGTATGGTACAAACTATGGACCTATTATTTATTTAGATGAAGACACGCTGGTTACTTCAAATGGTGGAGGATTCACATATACTACTTCAAGCACAGGATCACCATATTATCACTCAGCCGATGAGTGGTTCGAAGATAAAACAGCTTCGTGGATATCAAAGGATGAAGCCATAGTAAGCAGTGATGTTCCCGATTTCTTTTATGGAACAACATATAATGTGATGAATTATGTGACGGAGAATACATCCGGTGGTGCTGTTACGGTTATGTTTGCAGATCCGATCGATAGTGACAACTATGGTGAAAAATATTCAACTCCACCTACGGAGCCGGGTATCCACAGAGCATATTTTACGGTGGCTGAAACATCTACATACAGAGATGCTGAAACAAATGATGATTTTGAAATAAAATATCTTACCACCGGTGATGACGCGAATATGACTGCTTCAATCAGTGGCTCCTATGTAGACGGTGGTTCATATCGTTATTACAGTACGCCGGTTACTGTTACTCCGAACAGCAATTTCAAAATAAAAATGACTTCCTTGGCAGAGGAGAGATCTTTCGAGGATGTAGGAACGATCGATAAGGATGGTTACTATAACGGCATAATCGGAATATTTAAACGTAAGAGTGATGATGCTGAGTCAGCCGATACATATATTACTTATAATCCATTTTATATCGACCAGACACCGCCTGAGATAATAAAGAGCTCAGTTGTAGATGAAAATGGAAATACTCCTGATGTTGATCCTGTGGACGGTGCCGAGTTCCATGCTAAAAAGATAGAGCTTGATATCCATGACATCTGGGATAATGAGGATTATGAATTATATGATAATGCGCTTTCTTATGTTTCGGTAAATGGAGAAGAGATTTCGATAACTGACGGTATTGCACATGTTGTGATGTCTACACCAAAGGGTGTTAAGACTTATGAGATAGTAGCTAAGGATTATGTTGGAAATGTATTCAGTGCGACATTTACTATAGAGTATGTGAAGGATGTTCCTGAAACAAGTCTGTCTATGGCTGATTCATATTACGGAGCCACAGTTGCTTCTCCTGTTGTTACAACTGATTCAGATCAGGAAGAAGGAAAATATAAATTTTACTACAAGGAGAAGGGGGCATCTGATGACTCATATTCAGAGCAGGAGCCTTTTGAACCCGGTAGTTACACTGTAAAGGTAGAGATACCTCCGACAGATTATTATTCTTCAACTTCGGCAGAGGCTGATTTTAGTATCTCTTATCTGGATACCCCTAAGGTTCCTTATACTGTATCCGGAACTGAGGGAAAGAACGGTTATTTTACAAGTGATGTAAGTCTCACAGCTCCGGAAGGTTATCAGATAGCAGACTGGAGTGGTTATGACTTTGGAGATTCAATAAAGTATGATGAAAGCCTCAGCAAGGTATATCTGAAGAGAAACAGTGATGGGGCTATGACAAACAGTATATCTGTTTCAAAGGTCTGGATAGATAAGGACGCTCCTTTTATTCCGGATAAGGCATATGACAGTGATGGGTATGAAATCGACATCAGTGAAGGAACTGTTGTTAAAGCAAATTCTCTGAAATTTACAGTTACGGATGATAATCTTGCATCAGTTTCTGTTAACGGCGAAGAGTATGAAGTTTCTGAAGGAAAGTCAGAAGTGTATATTCCTGCAAAGAGCGGAGAATCTCTGGATATTGGTATTTATGCAGAGGATGAAGCAGGAAATAATGATAAACGTACAATCAAACTTGAGTATGGTATCAAGAAGGTACCTACAGCTTCGGTTTCACTTGCTGACTACTATGTAGGACAGGATTATGAGCCTGCATTCAATTCTGATTCAGACGGTAAGGTTGTTTTCGAGTACAAATATCAGTCAGCTGATGACAGCTCTTATTCAACTACAAAGCCTTTTGCGGCAGGGAAGTACACAGTTCGTGCAACTACCCCTGAGACAGATGAGTATAAGGGTTATAGCTGTACGGATGACTTCGAACTGAGTTATCTCGCTGCTCCGAAGGATGCGTATACTCTGACCGGAAAGCAGGGAAATAATGACTATTACATAACAGATGTATATGTTAATGTACCTGATGGATTCGCAGTTGCTTCGGCCTTCAGAGGATCGTATGCACATAGTGTATTATATACAGATTCAGGTCAGAAGATATATCTTAAGAGAACCGCGGATGGTGCTCTTACAGATGCAGTTACGGTGGTTGAGAAATGCAAGATAGATAAGGATTCACCGATATTCCGGAAGAGTGATAACGGCGGTGAATTAAGTGATAAAACCAGTGTGTTTGCTGATGAATATACAGTAAGTGCATCTGATGAACATCTGGCGCTGTTTACAGTTGATGGTTCAAAGGTATCGGGTGGTTCAGCTACCCTGAATCCTGAGAACGGTATAAAGTCATTTGTTCTGAAGGCTGAGGATGAGGCCGGTAACACTGCATCGCTAAGTATCACTCTCATGGCTACATGGCTTAAGGATAAGATCATTCCTGCAGATAAGATACTTCCTCTTCAGGTGCAGGAAAGCTATAAGCTCAGTAGCGGATATTGGTCAGTTAACGGTGACTCAACTGTTTATACCGGCGGCGGAGAAGTATATGTAAAAAATGACGGAGACTATACATTTACAAAAGTTAAATAAATTATGAAAAAGAAGATTTTAGTATTAATTGAAATGATTGTCGTTGGGCTGCTTACCTTTGTTCTGACATATACAAATGCCCTTAGCGCACTGGATTATATCGCGAAAGACAAGCTGTATCAGAGACCGAGAGGTATCGACAATGATATCAAAATAATCGGTATCGATGCCAAAACCATGGATGAATATGGTCCTATTCAGACCTGGTCCAGAGAAAGATACGCAGATCTGATCAATAAACTGAATATAGACGAAGTATCGAAGCCTTATGTTATAGGCTTCGATATCCTTTTTTCCGGAAATGTTGATGAGGGCGATGAGGCTCTTACAGAGGCTGCAGGAAAGTATGACAACGTTGTTGTAGTTGATCAGCTGGTTTACAGTGAGCGTTCTGAAAGAAATGAAGACGGAATACTTTATGCTCCTGTAATTGATAATATACTGCCTTATGAAGAACTGTACGATAGTGTTGAGGTGGGATTCAGTAATGTATCACCTGACTCTGACGGAACAGTCAGACGTATACTTCCTCTTGAAAGCTATAACGGCGAAACCTGTCGTATGTTCTCAAAGATCATGTATGATGAGTACTGTGAGAAGGTTGGAATTACTCCAAAAGATATTCCTACTGATAAAACAGGAAGATCCATAATTAATTATTCCGGAAAACCCGGAGATTATGAATATATTTCCATGGCAGACGTTTTGGACGGCAATATAGATCCGAGAGCTTTCACGGACAGTGTTGTATTTGTCGGAGCCTATGAGCAGGGAATGCAGGATAGCTTCTTTGTTCCAAATGGCGGAAGTCGTCAGATGTATGGAGTTGAGATTCATGCCAACATCTTCCAGTCATATCTGGAGGGGCGATTTGCTGTAAATGGAAATCCTGCGGTTTTAGGATTAATAACAGCTGTCATTGCCATGCTCCTTCATCTGTTATTCAGACAGCAGAGATTATGGCAGTCTGTGGTTGTGTTAGTTGCTGTAATAGCTATAGAGGTTTTTGTCCTCGTAAGAATAAATGAAGCGGGAACATCTTTCTCGGTTATTTATCTTCCACTTGTTCTGGTGATATCATTTATATATTCAGTCGGAATACATTATCTGTTGGAAAATGCAAAAAAGCGAAAGGTTCTTGCTGCCTTCAGAAAGTATGTTGCACCTCAGGTTGTAGAGGAAATATCAAAGAAGGGTGATTTTGAGATAAAGCTCGGTGGTGAGAATAGAGATATAGCAGTCCTGTTCGTGGATATACGAGGTTTCACAACTATGTCAGAGGCGCTTGAACCTGAAAAGGTTGTAGAGATTCTGAACGAATATCTGAGTCTCACAACGAAGTCTATCTTCGATAACAGTGGAACCCTTGATAAGTTTGTCGGTGACGCAACCATGGCAGTATTTAATTCCCCTTTTGATCTCCCGGATTATGAGTACAAGGCTGTATGTGCAGCAATGGACATAGTAAAGGGTGGAGAAGCACTTGAAAAAGATCTTCTTGAAAAGTATGGAAGAAGTGTTGGATTTGGAGTAGGAGTGCACTGCGGTCCTGCAGTCGTAGGAAATGTCGGCTGTGATTTCAGAATGGACTTTACTGCCATAGGTGATACAGTCAACACCTCAGCCAGACTTGAGGCAAATGCCAAGAAAGGACAGGTGCTGATAAGCGACACACTTTACGAACGACTCAAGGATAGGATAGAGGTTAATGAGATAGGACAGATACCTCTTAAAGGAAAGAGTAACGGAGTCATGGTTTATGAAGTGACGAGGGTATAGAGGATAATTTTGTTAAGTGAAAACAGTCCGGACAGAGTTTTGTTCGGGCTTTTTTTGTGTTAAAATAAGGGAGTAGCAGAAAGGGGGATACAAATGAAAAGAAAAGTTTTAATTTACGTGATAATTGCAGCTCTGGTCATAGCATTATTTCCGAAGATCGAGGCGAAAAGTGCAACCGCTTACGCCACAAAAAAGATATCAGAAATAAGAACCGATGCGGACGGAAATATGACTATAAACGGGGATGTTACTCTGGAGCTTGATAAGGAGACCACAGTAAATGATCTCGTCATCAAGGGAAATGCAGTCATCAAGGGTGACAAGAAGCTGAAGACAACCTCCATCTATGTGACAGGCAATCTGGAAATAGCCGCAAATGTAAACATAGATGTAAACGGTCGTTATGCCCGTGTGAAGGTGGATGGCGATATGAAAACCGCCTACACTTCCAAGCTCACCATTGTCTCCGGAAGACTACTTGAAGAGGACGAATCCTATGCGCTCTGGGTCAGAGGACAGATGCAGACCAGCGCCGATATAACCATAGACAGCAAGGGCAAGGGAATCTGCGTAGACGGCGATGTTAAAGAGGGTTCCCAAAAGAGTACCTATGAGTTTTATATTGGATACGGAAACATAAATATAAAATGTGAAAAATACGCCATATTCTCAAGTCGCGAGATATTTTTCAACAACGCTGACATAGTCATCAACTGCAAGGAATCTGCCATAACAGGCTATCACCTGCATTTTAACGGCGGCTATGTTGAGTCCAACTGCTCAGCTCTGGGCGATAAAAGTAACAACGTCTTAGGTACTATGGGAATGGGAGTTGGAACCGGAATGGTGATCGCCGAGCCTGAGGGCGGCAAGATGGATTTGATCATGGTAAGAGATGATCTGAGATACTACGTAATCATTGGTCCTAATGGAAAAATCCCTTCAAAGGTTATTGTAAAGGAACGTTACCACGGCGATGATCAGGGTGGAGGCAGTACACCAAGTCTGAACAATGAGTGGAAGCATGATTCCAAGGGCTGGTGGTACCAATACAGCAGAGGCGGATATCCGGCCGGACAGTGGGATATGATAGATAACAAATGGTATTACTTCTGTTCAGATGGATACATGGATTACTCGGAGTATCGTGACGGCTGCTGGCTGGGAGCTGACGGGGCTTGGGTTGAGGTATATTCCGGTGGCCACTGGTCAAAGAATTCTACCGGCTGGTGGTACGAGGATGCATCCGGCTGGTACCCTGCAGAGCAGTGGCTGTGGATCGACGGAACCAACTACTACTTCAATGCTGACGGGTATCTGGTGGAGTAAATAGACTGAAAAAAAGCTAATAAGACATCTGTTCGAGAGAGTATGGTATTAACTGTATTGCTCGTGTGACTCTTTTTTCTAATGCGTAGGTGATGTGGAACAGCCATCGATTACGAAGTAATCGACGGTCCGAGCGTAGCGAGGATGCGTTCTGCAAAGCAGAA
>CACZLA010000050.1 GCA_902781895.1 uncultured Lachnospiraceae bacterium | reverse complement strand
TGATCCAGCAACAAAGGAAAAGGTAACAAAGCAGGAAGATATCAACTTCTATAAGAAGCAGCGTCGTGTTGCTCTTCATGGTTGTGGAGTTATCAATCCAGAAGATATCAATGAAGCAATTGGTATGGGTGCTTTCCAGGGACTTAAGAAAGCTCTTTCAATGACTCCAGAAGAGGTAGTTGATGAAGTACTTAAGTCAGGACTTCGTGGACGTGGAGGCGGCGGCTTCCCATCAGGACGTAAGTGGATGTTCGCTCAGAAGTCTGCTGGTGATGAGAAGTACGTTGTATGTAACGGTGATGAGGGTGATCCAGGTGCATTCATGGATCGTTCTATCCTTGAGGGTAACCCACTTGGTGCTATCGAAGGTATGATGATTGCTGGTTATGCAATCGGTGCTCAGAACGGATATTTCTATGTACGTGCAGAGTATCCTATCGCTGTAAACAGACTTAAGAAGGCTATCGCACAGGCTCGTGAGATTGGACTTCTTGGTGAGAATATATTAGGTACAGGCTTTAGCTTTGACTGCCACATCAGACTTGGTGCTGGTGCTTTCGTATGTGGTGAGGAGACAGCTCTTCTTAACTCAATCGAAGGTAAGCGTGGTATGCCAAGACCAAGACCTCCTTTCCCAGCTGTAAAGGGTCTTTGGGATAAGCCAACTATCGTTAATAACGTTGAATCACTTGCTTGTGTACCATATATCCTTAGAGAGGGCGCTGATGAGTTCGCTAAGGTTGGTACAGAGGGATCAAAGGGTACTAAGGTATTCGCTCTCGGTGGTAAGGTTAACAACGTAGGTCTTGTTGAGGTTCCTATGGGAACTACACTTCGTGAGCTCATTTATGATATCGGTGGTGGTATTCCAAATGGCAAGAAGTTCAAGGCTATTCAGACGGGTGGTCCTTCAGGTGGATGTCTTACAGAAGAGTTCCTTGATGAGCCAATCGATTTCGATAACTTAGTACAGAAGGGATCTATGATGGGTTCTGGTGGTGCTATCGTTATGGATGAAGATAACTGTATGGTTGACGTTGCAAAGTTCTACATGGAGTTCATCTGTGATGAGTCATGTGGTAAGTGTTCACCATGTCGTATCGGTACAAAGAGAATTCTTGAGATTCTTACAAAGATTACAGAGGGTAAGGGTACTATGGAAGACCTTGATACTCTTGAAGAACTTAGTAAGACAATTCAGAGTAACTCACTTTGTGCTCTTGGTCAGACTGCAGCTAACCCAGTTAACTCAACACTTGCTCATTTCAAGGATGAGTATCTTGCTCACATCCAGGATAAGAAGTGCCCAGCTCATGTTTGTAAGAACCTTATGCAGTACAAGATTGACAAGGATAAGTGCGTAGGCTGTGGTCTTTGTGCTAAGAATTGTCCTGCTTCATGTATTACTCAGACAGATTACATCGCTGAGGGTCATAAGCTTGCATCATATGAGATTGATCCAGAGAAGTGCGTAAAGTGCGGACTTTGTATGAGTAACTGTAGACTTAGCGCTATTTCAAAAGAATAAGGAGGTAACAACTATGGCGATGGTTAATATTAAAATAGAAGGCATCTCCTATCAGGTAGAGGAAGGTTTAACTATCCTTGAGGCTGCTAAGAAGTGCGGTTACGAGATTCCTTCACTTTGTGCATTTAATCATGGTGAGTGTAATCAGGGTTCATGTCGTGTATGTCTCGTTGAGGCAACTGGCGCTAGAGGCCTTGTAGCATCATGTGTATATCCTGTAGCAGAGGGTATGGAGATTACAATTTCTTCACCTAAGGCTACTGCAGCTAGACGTAACAGTGTAGAGCTGCTTCTTTCAAATCATAACAAGAACTGCCAGCAGTGCGACAAGAACGGTAAGTGCGAGCTTCTTAATGTTGCTTATCTTACAGGTGCTCGTGAGGATGCTTATGAAGGCGTTCACTCAGAGACTCATTTCGATGAGGTTGCTCCTGGTATCGTAAGAGATACATCTAAGTGTATTCTTTGTGGTAGATGTATCGAGAGATGTAAGAATGCTCATGGTCTCGGAATCCTTGGTTTCGAGAACAGAGGTTTCTCAACTTTCGTATCACCTGCTGAGAATAGATCATTTGCTGATTCTCCATGTATCCAGTGTGGACAGTGCGTAAATGTATGTCCTACAGGAGCACTTATGGAGCATTCAGAGATTGATAAGATAGATGCTGCATTTGCAGCAGGAAAGACCGTTATTGCTCAGGCAGCCCCTGCAGTAAGAGCCGCTCTCGGTGAAGAGTTCGGTTACAAGATCGGTACTCCTGTTACAGGTAAGATGGCAGCAGCTATGAGAAGACTTGGCTTTGCAAGAGTTTACGATGTAAACTTCGGTGCTGACCTTACAATCATGGAAGAGGGAACAGAGCTTCTCGGACGTCTTCAGAATGGCGGAACACTTCCGATGATCACATCATGTTCACCTGGATGGGTTAACTATGCTGAGTACAACTATGGAGATCTTCTTCCACACCTTTCATCATGTAAGTCACCTCACCAGATGCAGGGTGCTATAATCAAGTCATACTGGGCAGAGCAGAACGGTGTTGCTCCAGAGGATATCTTCGTAGTATCAGTTATGCCTTGTACAGCTAAGAAGTTTGAGAGACAGCGTGATCAGCTTAAGGTTAACGGCCTTGATGATGTTGATGCTGTTATCACAACAAGAGAGCTTGCTCGTATGATCAAGAGATCCGGTATCAGATTTGACAAGCTTCAGGATGAAGATTGGGATCAGGATATCATGGGAGATTACACAGGTGCCGGAGTTATCTTTGGTGTTACCGGTGGTGTTATGGAAGCTGCACTTCGTACAGTTTACTTTAAGCTCACAGGTAAAGAATCAGAGCCTATCGAGTTTACAGCAGTTCGTGGGCATGATGCAGGTATCAGAGAAGCTTCTATCGATATCAATGGAACAACAGTTAACGTTGCTATCGCTTCAGGAATGAAGTCAGCATCTGTTCTCCTTGATGAGATAAGAGAAGGCAAGTCAAAGTATCAGTTCATCGAGATCATGGGATGTCCTGGTGGATGTATCAACGGTGGTGGACAGCCTTACGTTCGTGAGTGCTTCCTTCCTGATGAGGATGATGACATCATTGATACATATAAAGAGAAGAGAGCTCAGGCTCTTTACACAGAGGATGAGAGACAGACACTTCGTCAGTCACACAACAATCCTCAGATCATTGAACTTTATGATAAGTTCCTTGAGGAGCCTAACAGCCATAAGGCACATGAGCTTCTGCATACATCATATGCAGCACGCGAAGGCTTCAATGATATTCAGTAAATAATGTTTCAATTGGGGACGGTTCTTCTATGTAACATAGAAGAGCCGTTCCTTTTTTGATGGACCTTTTTGGTGCAAAATGAGTTTATTTGTATTATAATATGACATATTATAAAGTTATAATGTGTTCCAACTTGCAGGAAAATCAGAGAGGAAAAGATACAAATGAGTAATGTTGAAGATAAGAAGCCGGAAAAGAAAAAGAAGGAAAAGAAACCGAAAAAGCTATGGCAGAAAATACTCCGTGTATTTCTTATAATTATCGGAGTTATTGTTCTTTTAGCCGGTGGATTCCTTATATGGCTTACAGCCAACGAATATAAACCAAAGGCTGTAGAAAAGGTTGAGATTGATACTTCTGAAGGTGAAGGTAAAAAGCTGAAGAAGGGTGAAAATATTAAAATCTTCACCTGGAATTTCGGTTTCGGTCAGCTTGGGGATAATGCAGATTTCATAATGGACGGCGGTAAAGAAGTAATGCCTTCCACAGAAGAAAGAGTAAAGGTGAATATAGCCGGATTTGAAGGTTCTATTTCTTCTCTTAATCCTGATATTATATTCATTCAGGAGATAGATAGAGACTCAAAAAGAGCTTATCACATAGATCAGTATAAGCAGATTCAGGGTGAATATCCTATACTGGCAAGCACAGCTGATAAGGAGGATCCTGAATTTAATGGATATGTATCTACATTTGCATACAACATGAGAACCAAATTTCTTCCATATCCAATAAGTGATCCTATGGGAAAGATTGACAGCGGTATAGCTACATTTTCCAAATATCAGATATCTGATTCGGAAAGAATAAGTCTTCCGGTTTCTTATAACTGGCCTGTAAGAACATTTAACTTTAAAAGATGTCTGCTGGTAAACAGAACTCCTGTTTATGATAAGGACGGAAATGATACCGGTAAAGAATTTGTTTTTATAAATCTTCACCTTGAGGGCTATGATGACAACAACGGCAGGGAAAGACAGTGTAAAAAGCTGATTGAATTTATCAAACAGGAATATGATAAGGGTAACTATGTTGTTGCCGGCGGTGATTTCAATCAAACATTCTCCAACGTTGACATGTCTATGTACCCTATACATGATGAGATAGAGGATGTCTGGAAGCCGGGTAAACTGGATGTGCAGGATGTTGGTGAGAATTTCACCTGTTATATGGATAATACAAATCCTACCTGCAGATCTCTGGATAAGGTTTATAAGGATGCTGATAAAGACAATTTCCAGTATTACATGCTGGACGGTTTTATAGTATCTAATAACATAAAGGTAAACAGTATAAATACTTATCATGCTTATTTTGCACCATGTGATCATAATCCGGTTATGATCGATATGATCATTGAGGAATAATATTTCGGTAGTGTATATATCCCAAGGGGCTGTTTTATGAATAATGACATAAATAATCCGGACAATAAAATATCTAACAATCAGTCATTCTTTCTGACACCGGACAGGGCTGATGCCGGAGTCCGGATCGATAAATATATTTCCGAGGAAATGGAAGGCTTGTCACGGTCTTATATCAAAAAGCTTATAGATAAAGGAAATATAACTATCAAATCCAATAATGAAGGTCAGGAGATGACACGGAAGAATATTAAGGCTTCCTACTGTATAACAGATGGTGACAGGATTCACATTTTACTTCCTGAGCCTGAAAAACTGGAAATTGTTCCGGAGGATATTCCCATAGATATAGTTTATGAAGATGATGATATCATCGTTGTAAATAAGCCTCAGGGGATGGTGGTTCATCCTGCAGCCGGAAACTATACCGGTACTTTGGTCAATGCTCTGATGTATCACTGCGGTGATAAGCTTTCTTCCATAAACGGCGTAGAACGTCCGGGAATAGTACATCGTATTGATAAGGATACAAGTGGACTACTGGTAATATGTAAAACGGATCTGGCTCATCAGAGTCTTTCTGTACAGTTTTCTGAGCATTCCATAAACCGCATTTATGATTCCATAGTATATAACCATTTTGATACTGAGAAGATGGAAGCAACTGAAGATGGCTGCTATACACTTACTGTGGATAAGCCTATAGCCAGAGCTAAGAATGATAGAAAGAAAATGGCTGTAGATCCTGATGGCAGAAGAGCAGTAACACATGTTTATCTTCAGGAGAACCTCGGCCAGAACTTCGCATATATAAGATGCAAGCTGGAGACAGGACGAACCCATCAGATAAGAGTACATCTGACCAGTATAAATCATCCTCTTTTGGGTGATCCTGTTTATGGTCCGAAAAAATGTCCCTACAATCTGAAGGGACAGGTACTTCATGCAGGTACTCTTGGATTTATCCACCCGAAAACAAAGGAATATATAGAGTTTAAAAGTGAACTTCCTGAGTATTTCAAAAAGCTTCTTGATAAACTCAGTTAGAACAAATGATTATAATTTATAAAGAAAAATCAGATATTGATCAGAATAATAAAAACTATGAATATTACAGAAGCTAAATCTATAATAGATACAAATTACACGGGGCTTCTTGCCCCGAATAATATTACTCTTAATACAGAAAAGGCAGTTCCATATTTGGAGATCAAAGGATTTTCGGATATACACGGAATTAAGCATGCTTTCAGTACAAGACTGGGAGGAGTCAGTACAGGCTTCTACGAATCTCTGAATCTGGGATATAAAACAGATGACAGTCCCGAAAATGTAACAAAAAACATTGAACTTCTGAGTGAAAGCCTCGGAATAAATCCTGACAGAATATCATTTGCACAGCAGGTTCATGGTACCAAAATCTGTGTTATTACAGAAGATGATGTCAGCTCCGCTGATAGGAATGACAGAGTCAGACTGGGGTATGATGCTCAGATAACCAATACAAAAAATATACCGCTATTTGTTTATGGTGCTGACTGTGTTCCTATACTATTTGCTGATCCCATAAGCCGTGTTATAGGAAGTGCCCACGCAGGCTGGAAGGGTACTACAGGTGCCATAGCAGCTAAAACCATAAAGAAAATGCAGGAGGAGTATGGATGTCTGACTGAAAACATCCATGCTGTAATCGGTCCATCCATAGGTCCGGATAACTATGAGGTTGATGAAACTGTTATAAAACAGGTAATTAACTGTCCCTATATAGATACTTCCGAGGAAAACGTTTTGCTTGAGCCTGTCGGAAATGATGACTTCAAATATATCGTTTATTCCGGCAGTTATCTTAGGGATGGCATTCCGGATGATTATCTTGGAAAGACCCAGCCTAACAGAGGCGCTGCTTATGAATTATTCAGAAGTGTTAAGATAAGAAACCGTTATATGCTGAACCTTTGGAACCTTAATGAGCTTATTATGATAAATGCTGGACTCAAACCCGGAAATATATATAATACCAAGCTCTGTACCATGAAATATCATGATCTGTTTTTCTCTCACAGATATTCAAACGGCAGAAGAGGGCTTCATGCAGGGGTTATAATGCTTGTATAAAGTTGTTTAGTCTAATACTTATTATATTGGCTATATTGGTTTATATTTGATATATTGGATTTTTCAGTTCTAATTAACAGGATATATGTATGGAAAAAATGATATTTAAAAACAGGATAAAGGATAAACGTCTGGAAAAGAAGATGTCTCAACAGGAGCTGGCAAGCACTGTTGGTGTTTCAAGACAAACTATCATTTCCATAGAAAACGGAACCTTCAGTCCTACAGCCAAGCTTGCTTATCTCATCTGCCTGGCACTTGATATTACATTTGAAGAGCTTTTCTATTTTGAAATGGAAGGCGAAAAGGTAGAAGAGCAGAGTGTGCTTCCTATAACTACATAAACAACATTAATATGTAAACAAAACTTGACTATATGTTTCTTTATTATTAAAATGTAAATAAAACATTACATTTTATAATAAAGGAGCTATATTATGCTGGAAAAGACCAAAACATATTATACTAAGCTAAATGGATATCTTAATGCACATAAGCTAAAGGTTATAGTCATCTGTACAGTAGGTTTTTTACTTTTAACCGGATTTCTTTTCTATAGAAGATATGTCTATGAACAGATTACTTCATACTATGATTCCGGGGCCTATACTCATGATGAGATAGATGAAATCCTTGATTACTTTGATAAGGCGCAGTCAATATACGGCTATAAGGATACTGCGGTATATGTTTCTTTATATGGAGATAAGATCATTGACAGATATTGTTCAATGAAAGAATATGAAAAGGCTGAATTCTTTGCTGAAAATAATAAACATCTGAATAAAAATACACTCCTGCAAAAAATAGATGCCTATAAGATAGAAGCAGAGAGAAAAGAAAAGGAAGCATACGATAATTCAGTTGAAGGAAGAACCGAAAGACTGGAAAAATATGAAAAGCATCATGGTATCGGTGGTGCTACATCCTCTGATACCATAATACCTGAAGTCTTTGATAACCTGTTTTCCTATGATAACAAACTTGATACAGTACTTCCCACATGGAATAAAAACAGTGTATATAAAAATATGCTTCGGGAATATATAAATGAAAGATGTGGGACATATGATTTTTACTATGTAGATTATAGTTTTTTAAAGAAAAGTAACTATACGATCAACGCATATGATTATAAACGTTATCTTGAAAACAGGTATTCAATAAGTGTAGATATATCGGATGTTATCATTTATGATTTCAATTTTGATATGGAAAATAATGGAGCTGATATAAATGGATTTCATACCAGAGTCGGTTTTCCTCTTAAAGCAGTTGTATTTAATAGAGACGGCAAATGGTTTTTTGGTGATATAATTATCAATTCATATAATCCACAGGATAAAAATGCTTCAAAAAATCTGGGCTCATATTTATTTCCTAATGACAATTCATATAATGGACTAATAGATGAGAGGTAATAAATTTGGATAAAAATGAAATACTAAAAAATGCTTCTGAAAATGGAGCTGAAGAAGATGAGTTTCATGAGCAGGTAGATTTGATCGGTTCCTATAATGGTTTTAATATCACCATATATATTTGTTTTGCTATAGCAATTATAAAGTATTTTGTATTTAAGAAGGATCCTTATGACGTACTTATGATACAATTTGCAGGTACATCCTGCTGGTTCGGATACAAATACAAAATGCTGGGATACAAAAAACATAAAATACTATGGATTACATATCTTGTACTCAGTATACTTGCACTTTGTTTTTTCTTTATCTGGGAAATAAATGAAAAATATAATCCATAAATGAAGGAAACATCAATAAAATGAATAAAAAGGAACTATTTGAATCAGAGAGACCATCAAAAGCACTTGCAATAATGGCTATTCCTACAGTAGCAAGTCAGTTAGTTGTACTTTTATACAACCTGGCAGATACATGGTTTATCGGCCGGACTAATAATCCGTATATGATAGCTGCTTCATCTATTGCACTTACTGTATATCTTGTTTTTGCTTCGTTATCCAATGTATTCGGAGTGGGTGGCGGAAGCCTGATGGTACGTCTGTTAGGTGAAAAGAAGCCGGATGATGCCGGAAAAGTTGCATCCTACAGCGTTTTATGGTCTGCAGTGACGGGCATAATATTATCAATACTGGTGTTTGTTTTTATGACACCCATATTAAAACTTCTCGGAGCAAGTGATAATACCCTCGAATATGGAAAACAGTACTTATTATACACATCAGTAATTGGTGGAGTTCCGACAATATTATCTATGTGTATGCCTCAGTTTCTCAGAAATTCAGGCTATTCAAAGGAAGCCGGAATTGGTATTGGACTTGGCAGTTTATTAAATATTATTCTGGATCCTATATTTATGTTTGAGCTGTTACCTGAAGGAAAAGAGGTTTTAGGTGCAGCAATAGCAACCTGTATTTCAAATATAATATCTATGATTTACTTTATCATTATGTACCTTAAGGTCCGTAACGAAACGGTTCTATCAATCCCAAGAAGATTTGAAAAAATAGGACATGAAAATAAGAAATCTCTTTATTCAGTAGGAATACCGGCAGCTATAAGTGTATTTTTGTTTGATTTTGTAACAATAATAATCAACAGGATTGCTTCATCATATGGGGATATTCCCCTTGCATCCATGGGAATAGTCCTTAAGCTTGAACGAATCCCAATAAATACAGGTCTTGGAATTTGCCTTGGAATGGTTCCGCTTATTGCATATAATTACGGAGCAAAGAATTATGAGCGAATGAATCAGATCTTTAAAGTTGCAAGAAAAACACTTATTATCTTTTCGCTTATATGTGTATCTATAGCGTGGATTTTTGCTGAAGAGCTGGTAGGAGTTTTTATTTCAGATGAAGAAACCGTCAGAATAGGAGTGGATTTTCTTAAAGGACGTTGTTTTATATTCCCGTTTATGCTGATGGGTTACCTGATAGTCAATTATATGAATGCCATAAATAAAGGTATGATTTCCTTTGCGTTGGCTATATTAAGACATCTGATACTTATAGTACCTATAATGCTGTTTATGAATAAGTTGTGGGGCATGAAAGGCTTTACCTGGTCCCAGTTAGTTGCGGATGTAATCAATGCGGTGATTTCATATATTGTTTATATAAATATAAATAAAAGCATTGAAGAGGATATGAATAATTCCGTACATTCATGAGAATAGGTGGATATATACAAGAGAGTAGAAGAGTAAATGAATCAAAATGTATTAATAATACTTGCATCCGGATCTCCCAGAAGAAAAGAACTACTTCAGCAGGCTGGTCTGGAATTTGAAGTCGTAGTAAGTGATGTAAAAGAAAAAATCACAAAAACCAAGCCTGAAGACGTCGTAATTGAACTTTCAGAACAAAAATGCAGGGCAGTTACAGATGAATTTATTCGTAAAACCCCTAAAAACATATTTGATCTGATAGAAAAAGAATCCGGTAAAATAATGATAATCGGAGCTGATACAGTAGTATCAATGGATAATAAAATACTGGGTAAACCAGAAGATTCAAAAGAAGCTCTGAGAATGCTGATGAGCTTATCAGGCAGATCACACGAAGTATATACAGGCGTAACATGTAAAGTATTACAATATAATTCCTTTACCGAAGGACTGATTGAAACAGACAGCTTTTCATTTTACTCAGAAACATTAGTGAATATGTATCCATTTAATGAGTACGAAGCACTGGATTATATATCTACAGGTGAACCAATGGACAAAGCCGGTTCTTACGGCATCCAGGGAATCGGTGAACGTCTTGTTCAGTCAATTAATGGCGACTACAACAATGTAGTTGGTTTCCCCTTAAGTAAATTTATGAAAGAACTTTCAAAAAGAGAATATGTTTCATATGGGGACGGTTCTTCTATGTAACATAGAACTGTCCCTAAAGTATCATATATCTGTCCCCATAATAACATTTCCCCTTGATATTTTAGTATAAGAGTAGTACAATATAATATATATTTATTCGTGAAACCATAGTTTTGCGAAAAGATGAGACCTGCAAATAGCGAAAGTAGTACTTCGTGCATGTTTACATGCTAAGAAGTATCTGCTTGAAGCTATTTATAGGGCGAACGCCCGGAATCGCTGAACATAAGTCAGCTCTGCTGACGACCGACGACTTTGTCGGCGGGTTCAGCGATTGCAGGTCTCATCGTAGCTGATTTGCTGGACGGTTCGGCGATTGGCACGGCTATAACGTAAATTGTCACCGATTGCAGGTCTCATCGTAGCCGCTTTGTTTAACGGTTCAGCGATTGCATGTCTCATCGTAACTTATGTTTTCACCAAATAAATATATAAACCAGGAGGTAAACCACCATGTCAGAATCCTACGCAAAACAACTATCAAAAAAACAAATACTTGAGCTCAGATCCGTATTATCCGAACTCCCCCCTTATGTAAAGGATTTTATGCGTTCCATAGAAACAACTACGCAGCCAAGAACACGTATCGGCTATGCACATGATATTAAGTACTTTTTCGAGTTCTTACAGTCTGAAAATCCATTTCTTAAAAAGAAAGAACTTTATGAAATAACCTGTGATGATTTAAATAAACTATCTGCCAGGGATATTGAGGAATATATGGATTATTTATCATATTATGTACGTGACGGCCGCGAATATACCAATGATAATGCTTCAAAAAAGCGAAAACTCGTTGGAATAAGGACATTTTTTAAATATCTGTATATAAATGATATGATTTCTCAAAATGTCACGGAAAAGGTAAAAACTCCTAAAATCAAGGAAAAAACCATCACACGTATGGAAGCTAATGAAACCGCTGATTTTCTTGATACAGTTGAATATGGAATAAATCTGACTGATCGTCAGCAAAAGTTTCATGAACGTGATAAAACCAGAGATTTAGCCCTTTTAACCCTCATGTTAAGCACAGGACTTCGTGTTTCAGAAACTGTTGGTTTAAATATAGATGACGTAGATTTTGATAATTCACGTGTCCGAGTTACCAGAAAAGGCGGAAATGAGGCCTTTGTATACTTTTCTGACGAAGCAACCGGTTATCTGGTGGATTACTTAAAGGAAAGAAAAGAAATAATCGCTGTAGACGGTCATGAAGATGCACTCTTCCTCTCCTCTCAGAGAAAACGTATTTCTGTACGTACTGTAGAAAACATGGTAAAAAAATATGCCAGAGTTTCCACACCTTTAAAGAAAATAACACCACATAAGCTGCGAAGCACTTATGGTACAGCTCTTTATCAGGAAACAGGTGATATTTATCTTGTTGCAGACGTTCTCGGTCACAAGGATGTAAATACAACGCGTAAGCATTATGCAGACCTTGATCAGGAAAGAAAACGCGGTGCAAGAAATAAAGTAACACTCAGAGAATCCGCTAGTACTAAAAAAGATGGAGATGAAAAATGATTGTATTACAGCAAATGGGAATGATCGTTATTCTTGTTGCCATTGGTGTATATCTGTATAAAAGAAAAATAGTCGATGATAATATGTCCCAGAAATTATCTGTCATCGTTATTGATATATGTAACCCGGCAATGATTTTGTCATCCATGATATCCGGACAGGTGAAGGCAAATCACAAGGATCTATTATTAGCCCTTTTGATAGGCACATTATTTTATATATTTCTGGTGATTCTCGGATTTCTTATTCCGAGAATACTTCGTGTGCCAGGAAAGGAAAAACGTTTCTTTAATGTGATGACTGTTTATACAAATGTAGGATTTATAGGTCTTCCTGTCACAAAATCAATACTCCCTGATGATGCA
>CACZLA010000049.1 GCA_902781895.1 uncultured Lachnospiraceae bacterium | reverse complement strand
ATCCTGATCAAATGCCTTAAGTATACGTTCAACCTTGAGTCTAACATCGGGATCCAGCTCATAAAGACTAAGCTTCTGCATCTGTCTGAATGCAGTCTCCTGGTCATTCTCCTCCAGCTTTGAAAGAACATACTCTACTCTTTCCTCGATATCCTTCTCAGGAAGACGGATACCATTTGTAGCACTTACGAGAACTTCAGTGGAGCCGATCTGCACATTATCCTTACCAAGCCAGTTTGCAAGACCGCTCACCACGTTTTCCCACTCAACAACAAGTGCACGCCAGTTACTTTCGGCAACATCAAGGCTGTCATCCTTAGCCATATTTACATGATCATCGAAACAATACGAAAGATACACAGCACCTATCTTACGTGATGCCTCACGCATATTTCTGACACCTTCCATATACTCTTTATTATTTCCGGAATAAAGTGCATCTATAAGATCAGAGCTTACTATCTCATAATCATCAACGAATTTTGAAGCAGCCTCTTTGTAAAGCTCAACATCACCGTCAAAGTTCTTCAGTGACTCAAGAAGTCTTACATCGCAGGCTTTAAGTGCTTCCGCATCATCCGCATAGGACTTGATATCCTCTATAAGCTTCTCATCCTCAGGAAGCATCTTTGAAGGAGCATTTGATAAAATAATATTCTGGATGATGGTTCTGTCGATAGGCTTACGGACTATACCGTCAAATCCCGCACTTTCAAAAACTATATCAGGTTCGTCCACCTTCTCATCGAGAACAATATATATCTTTGCATCCTTACTGCGGCTTGCAGGGCTCTCCTTTATATTCTTCATTGTCTGGATTCCATCCATACGAGGCATGGTCCTTGCAACAAATATCAGGTCATACTTATCCTTGATAACCTCGTCCATACACTCCATGCCGCTGGCAACTGAAGTAACGAAGCATCCTGTCTGGTCAACCATACGTTCTATCTTGATACGCTCCTCCTCATCGGAATTAGCAACCAGTACATAAAACTGTCCTTCATTAGTATAAAGAGTAAACTCTTTCTCTATATTTACTTTTTTATCTGAAAGACCGGAAAATTCAACATCATTTCCGCCTTTCTTTCTATTAAGTATTTCCTTGCCCTTCTCCTTAATATCCTTGATTCCCATTGTTACCCCCTCAGTGATTCCATACTGTTATTTATCACCGTTTATAAAACAATCTTTCGGAAATTTTTCTTACCACGTCTTACTACGAATTCTTCGTTAAATGTATCCTTAGCGTAGCTTGCATGAATATCAGTAACCTTCTCGCCATTTACAGCTACACCGTTCTGCTCGATAGCTCGTCTTCCCTCACCACGTGACGGAACAAGCTCAGCCTTCACAAGAATACTGATAAGATCGATAGTTCCATCCTTGAAGTCACCGTCCTCAAGCTTTGTTTCAGGCATATTCTCGGAACCGCCGCCACCGAAGATTGACTTTGCTGCAGTCTCAGCCTTCTTAGCTTCCTCCTGACCATGTACAAGCTCTGTCAGCTGATATGCAAGGATCTCCTTAGCCTTATTCAGCTCAGCGCCTTCCCAGCTCTCCATAGCACGTATCTCTTCAAGAGGAAGAAATGTAAGCATCTTTATACAGTTGATAACATCAGCATCATCAACATTTCTCCAGTACTGATAGAACTCATACGGAGTTGTCTTCTCGGGATCAAGCCATACAGCACCATTTGCCGTCTTACCCATCTTCTTTCCTTCAGAGTTAAGAAGAAGTGTTATTGTCATAGCCTGAGCATCCTCTTTACCGAGCTTTCTTCTGATAAGCTCACGTCCGCCAAGCATATTTGACCACTGGTCATCACCGCCGAACTCAAGATTACATCCGTACTCCTCATAGAGCTTCAGGAAATCGTAGCTCTGCATGAGCATGTAGTTAAACTCCAGGAATGTAAGTCCCTCTTCACTGGCAAGTCTCTGCTTATAGCACTCTGCACGAAGCATGTTATTTACCTTGAACATTGAACCGATATCACGGATAAACTCGATATAATTCAGGTCTCTCAGCCAGTCTGCGTTATTGACCATCATAGCCTTTCCTTCACCGAACTCGATGAAACGGCTCATCTGTTTTTTGAAGCATTCGCAGTTATGATCGATCATCTCAGTAGTCATCATCTTTCTGAGATCAGTTCTTCCGGAAGGATCTCCTATCATTCCGGTACCACCGCCCACAAGAGCGATAGGTCTGTTACCTGCCATCTGAAGTCTCTTCATCAGACAGAGAGCCATAAAATGACCTACATGCAGAGAGTCTGCTGTAGGATCAAAGCCTATATAAAATGTAGCCTTACCGTTATTGACAAGGTCACGTACACCTTCTTCATCAGTTACCTGTGCGATAAGACCGCGTTCTTTAAGTTCTTCGTAAATTTGCATTTTCGTCACTCCTATATTTAATGTCCAAAGGTCATTATAAGACATACTAATAATTTATACAACTATATCGTACGTTTATTTTTCTTCATGATATGTGTTTAATTTTCTTTATGATATTCACCATAACCCTGTACTCTGTACCTGATATGTCCCACTCCCGCAGCCATAACCACGAAGTAAAGCGGTGCTGTGATAGGCTGATTCAGATTTACAAGGCTCTGTGCAAAATATGATATACCTGCAGCAAAGCAGGCTATAGCCATAGGGTCACCCTTCAGTCTTCTGAGCATATAGATAAATGTACTGAATACGAAGCCCAGATAACTGAGCACTCCGAAAAGTCCTGTGGTGAGCAGATATTGAAGTAGCTCATTATGGGCATTGTCGTATTTCTTACCGGTTATAGAAACCATTTCGGTATAATATCTCTTCATCAGCACGGCTATGGTTTCATTTCCGTTACCGAATATCTTGTTCTTCGGGCTTGCATCCTCGAAGATATTCCAGCATCTGCGCCAAATATATCCACGATAGGTTCCCCAGTCATCATTAAATACAAACAGGGAATTCTTTGTATGGATACCGTAAGCAACTACAGCGATAAATCCGATAACCAGCAATATGGTGATAACTATCAGAGTCTTTTTGCACTGAACCTTCTTATATAACTCGTAGTTCACCTGTCTGAAAATAAGTGCCGCAACCAATACTACGGTAATTGCTGCAATAAATACAAACATGATCTTCGGATTCTCTACAATCTGGGCAACTCCGTTTATATGCTTCTGGCTTCCGCCGAGACTGGAGTTGAGATAGGCCAGGATAAACAGGCCGATAAAAAGCAGGAGCATTCCGAAGATATACTCCGTAAAACGCTTATTCATTATAGCTACGTAGAATAAAACGAGAAATGCAGCGGTCATTCCGAGATAAATATTATCACTCTTGGCGGGAATTACAGCTCCGCCTGCCATTACCAGCATAACGCCTGCAACGATTCTCGCCCACAGCTTCTTACTAAAAATGAAAACAGCCGCAAAGATAGGCAGTACAACGCACATATAAGCGCCATAGGTATTGATGTTTCCGAAGGTGGATATAAACATTTCCTTCTGACGTGCCACCACTCTGGCACGAAGACCAAAGGGATCATACCCGAAGTGCTGCAGGTAAGCTATGATAAATGCAGTTGCCGCCGTAGCTGATAAAGAAACAAACAGCATCCAGTTCATAAATGTCTGACGGCTCAGAACGATAACCGCCAGGGTAATGATTATCACAAATGACAGGCCGAACCATCTGCCCGTTTCACCGGTCCACGAACCCTGCTTGTTATCAGACATGAACCAGGCCATAGTATTTGCTACAAGGAACAGGATTATCCAAAGCTCCGGCATTTCAATAATCCTCTTATCCCGGGTAAAAAGGCGTGTGCCGGGCTCATAATACTTTATCAGAGTAAATTCAAGTGTATACGACATTACCGCAAGAATAACCAGAACGATAGTCGCATAGGTAAAAACCGTTGCTCTGGTTTTTGTAATATCGAAATATTTATTATTCATGTAAATGCAAAATACAGAGCTTATAAAGATCAGGTAAACAAGAGTAACGATATCGATGGGGCGATTCTCCCTGTACCTGTCAAATGAAGGCTCATTATGCTTATTTTTAGTGTTCGAACTCATTTTTTTCCTCTTCTATTTAACCTTATGGTTTTACTTCCAGGCCTCACTCTTAATGAAGTCTTCAAGTATATTTATATCTAATTTCCCTTCCTTAGCCATATCACGAAGTATGTTAAATGCTTTCTCCGGCGGAAGTGGCGGCTTATACGGCCTGTCTTCGGCAGTAAGGGCATCATAAATATCTATAATAGTAAGAAGCCTTACCTCCCAGCAAAGCTCATCACCCTTAAGTCCATTTGGATAACCGGAGCCATCCAGATACTCATGATGTTCGGATGCCCATATGGGAACATTTTTATATGGACCGTCGAAGTTCATATTTGCAAGAAGTTTATAGGTCATGGAAACATGAGACTCAATAATCTTTCTTTCTGCCTCAGTCAGTGTTCCCCTGCGAACCGAAAGAGCCTCTATATCATAATCATCAAACAGTCTCTCATACTCTCCTGAGGAAGTCAGACATTTGACATCGGCCATGGCGTTTACCTTTGCCATAGTATCATCATCCATATAGCCTTTATAATTAATCTCTCCGAGAAACGCTCTTATCTCTTCCAGCTTTTCTATAGCAGCATCAGCCTCTATGGAAAGATCGGGATTTTCGGCTTTGCGAAGCCTCTCGCAGAGAATAGCTATTTCTATCTTATGCAGGACTATATCCTCCCTGTCTCCAAGGCGGGACGACTTATCCATAATCTCCAGAGGGATGACAAGCTTTCCTATATCATGAAGCCACACACTGGAAATAAACTGGGCACGAGTTTCCTCATGACTTTCATCACCCTGTTTCTCCAGCCAGTCCAGATAATTTGTTACATACCTTACCATATTTTTGGTGTGATTCGCATTATATGGAGATCTTTCTTCAATAGCGCTTACCATCGTCATTACGAAGTTATTTACAAGATCGATGAGCTTCTGGTACAGAGTAGCATTCCTGTGACCCAGTTCAACGATTTCTGTAACGTCACTGATTATTACAACTATGGAATTATCCTTATCCTCATTTTTCAGGAAGGAAACCACCAGACGAAGATACTTTATCTTTTCACCGCAATAATAAAGTACAGTCTTATTTATCTTCTTCTTTGTATAAATGGAATTAAGTATGCACTCAAAAAAATCATCATTCTTAGCGCTCTGCATCATAAGAGATGCCACTGTGTGACCACAGATTGAATCAGAATCAAGGTCAAGTATATCGGCTGTTTTCTTATTGTCAAGACGTATCTTTCCGTCAAAACCGATAACCATGACTCCATCAGACATATTTTGAATCATATCCTCATAGATATGTCCCATATCTTCTTGTATATTTTTTTTATCACTCATATAAATACACCCTCTCTATGTGAACTACTCTGCCACAAAGATAATCATGCTTACCGGCCTAAGATTTACAAAGCCTTCCATGAACTTATATAATATGAAGAACCCACAAAATAAAAACGACGAACAGGATTAAGCCCGCCACCGCTATCACACCGACGATAGTGGCAAAAATATCAGTAAACGCCTGATTCTCCGGCTGCTTGTCCCAGTTGGGATTATCAAAATGTATATCCATGGGATCTCCATGCACATAGCTCTGCTTTGTCGTATCGACAGGCTTTGGGGTCTGCGGAGCATAAGCACTTAGATCAACATCATCCTTATAATACATTCCATAGGTTTCGGGACCACCGGTCAGGTTATCAGTTCCGTTGTAGCTCTCATCCGCCATCGTAAATCCTCCATAAAAAAATGCATAACAAAAGAGCAGGTACACATACCTGCTCATGATTATAATACATTTTAAACGAGTTTTGAAGTTTAAATGTATTCTGTGGGGAAGCAAATACCATTTCCGGGAGGGCTATTTACTTCCTTTACAAGTAGGAGGTTGTTTTCGGGGGAGGCCACCTACCTTGATACACCTGCTATCAGCGACATGATACCGCCGATTATCAGGAAGAAAATGGAGATGTAGATAAATCCGATGATGGCGATTCCTATCAGTATAGCCGGGAAGAATATAAGTAACAGACAAATCTTCGCAAAGCCCCAGGTCAGCTTGAAAGCCAGTCCAAACAACCTGCCGAATACAGAAAACATAAGAATTATAAATATAAGTGTCAACATGGTTTTCTCTCTCCTTTCCTTGTTATTTACCTTGAGCAGCTTATTCCAATTGTTCTACTCGACACAAATGATATCATATCTGATATTCGAAATGTATAACCATATAGGTAAAATAAAGAGGCTTATTTCTCTAAAAAAGAGAAATAGATTTTCGAGAAAAAATGATATATAATAAAAAAGCCTTCCCCTTTGAGGGGAAGGTGTCAGCTGCAAAGCAGCTGACGGATGAGGTGAACAATAATTATTATTTACGAGGATATAACCATGGGAAGAAAATCAATTAAAACAAACAAAAACATATATTTTCAGAGCCGTGAGCAGGCCGGTCTCACCCGCGCACAGGCCAGCGAGCTTATGGACTATGTTTCGGAAAGCCGTATAGATAAGATAGAAAACGACAGGACCAGCATACAGCCGGACGATGTGATAGCTATGGCCAAGGCATACAAAAAGCCCACACTCTGTAACTACTACTGCACCCATGAATGCAGTATCGGAAAGGAAAATGTAACAGAGCTGCGTCCCACGAACCTGTCAGAGCTTTCACTCAGCATTTTCAACTCCCTTAATGCCCTGAACAAGCAAAAAGAACGCCTAATGGAAATCGCCGAAGACGGTGTAGTCTCCGACGATGAAATGACCGATTTCCTTTCTATCCAGAAAAACCTCGACAAAATATCCACCACAGTCGAAACACTGAAGCTGTGGATGAAGGAAGCACTGGATGAAAATTGATAAATCCATTAATCAGTTAATTGTTTTATTTTTCCAGTTTTTTACGACACTCACGTATTGATGAAGTACGCTCATTGTCGTTACCACCCATTCGGATAGCTTCTTCAAAGTATTCGAGGGCTTTTTCATAGTCGCCGTCCAGTTCTGCCATAGTACCAAGCCGCTCGAGCTTATCCACGCAGACGCTGAATTCGCAGTGCTCGCATTTTTTACATGTGTCAATCATATCAAGATAACGAAGTGCCTCTTCCTTGCCGCTCTTGATAAGGAACAGTCCTGAAAGTCGGCATGCGCGAAGCGGTGTATATCTGGCAAAGTTCAGATACTCCTCCACTGAGCCGTAAGCCTTCTCCAGGTTCTCCAGAGATTTTTCGACACATTTGACGGCATTTTCTCTATCTCCAAGGAAGAAATAACTTCTGGCCATCAGATCATAAGCCTCATAAAGATCATCATAATAATCCTTCTCTCTTCCCTCTACCTTCAGGCGCACCTTGACAAACTGTCCATAGCTACGTATAGCCTTTTCGGAATCACGGTTGATAAATGTGTAGTAATACCCGGCTGCATGAAGAGCAAACCGCATCATATCCCTGTAATCTTCCGACATTTCACTTACCGATCCGAAGGCACCTGACATTTCAAGAAATTCATCCAGATCCTTTTCGATATCCTTCAGATCATCGAGCCTTTCCATATACGAAAGAGTTCCTGCATATTTCCTTACGTAAAATGGAAGATCTCCAAAATCATCTATAGGAATATCGGGATTATCCTTCACAGCCTTGCAAATACTTATATCAACAGAAGGATCAACCTCTTTTTCAGTTATCTTCTCAAGCTTTTTGATAAAAGCCCTGCGACGGAATTTTAAAGCTTCTTCAAAATCACCGGCATCCTCATAGCATGCAGCCATCTCTCCGTTTGTTGTAAGATCGTCCAACTCGAAACGGTCCTTGGACTCACGATACAGCTTAGCTGCTTCTTTGTATCTGCGCTGTATATTGTAAACACGGAGAAGATTCTTGTAAGCTATGAATCTTCCGTTTCCTTTGTAACAATCAATAGCTGCCTTGAAGCTCTCTTCAGCCTCGTCATACATTTCCATGTACATATAAGCACGACCCACAGCATTCAGAACATAAGGATCATCAGGAAAATCCTCTCCCATTTTCTTACTGAACTCCAGTGCTTCTTCATACTTCATACCCGCCATAAGGATCAGAGCATGATTCACCGCAGTTCTATTGTTATATTTAAGTTCTATCAGCTTACTTGAACAGTCCAGTCCCTTCTGATAACTATCAGGATCCTCAAGGACTTCAAATCTGTAATCATTATAATACTCCGAAAGTGCATACAGGATATCCGGGTGTTCGGGATTCTTCTCAAGTCCTGCCTCATACTGTTTTGCGGCTTCCCCTTTTCTGTCCATCCGCTCCAGAAATCTGCCGTATTCATAATATGCATCAGCGTTGTCAGGATAATTTTCTACAGTCTCCTTAAAAAGCTGCTCCGCCTCATCATCTTTATCCATATTGTAAAGATATCTTGCCTTGTTGATATCAAGCTTCACATCCTTAAGCTGAGCCCTTTCAATATACTGAAGTGCCGCCTCAAAGCTCTCCATATCATCATAGTCCAGGAAAATATCTTCCGCAAATATATATGAATCAATATACATCGGGTCATTATTTCTGAGATAGAAATAATCTTCAATAACCGTATTTACATCACCGACCTTATAAGCCATATACTGTCTTCCGCCCCGGCAGATGGTCAGATAATCATTTTCCTTCTCAACTTCCTTATTCCAGAATTCCAGACCTTCCTCGTATGCTCCGGTCACGTTGATTATATAATTATAAAGATCCGTAAAATCGTAGTAATCCTTAAGAGATGCCCCCTGAAGAGCAAGCAGAACATACTTCTTTGCCTCCTCAAGGTCTCCAAGATTCACCAAGGATACACTTATCAGATAATAGCTGTAAGGAACCCTGACCACCTGTCTTACTTCCTCTATGGGAAGGCTGTCCATGTCGGGATTTATTTCATAACCATAGGCAGCTGAAAGCTTTTCATTCCATTTCTTAAGATAAGGAAGTGCCTCCTCAAACTTACTCTCATTGATCAGAAGACGCCCCATGATGGCACAGTAATCCATATCATCACGGTCATCTCCGGTCACTTCCTCCATATATGCTAATGCCTCATCCATCCTGTCGGCTCTTGCATAAAGCCATCCCAGACTTATCTTCATGGACAGATCATCGGGACTTTCCTCTATCATGGCAGGCAGTTCCTGAAGCCGCTCACTGTCTATCTGATCCGTCAGCTCCTTATATGAAGTATTCGGAAGCTTCTCGAATGTATAGAAAAGATACTCATTGGCACGCCTCTTATCACCCTTAAGATACCAGTAGAGTCCCCAGGCCGGCTGAGTTTCATTTACATATACAACATTCATTTTTTTAGAAAGAGCTTCCTGACATTTCTCCAGAACAGCATCTGAAACCTTAAGGTTCATTTCCTTATACTTATCCAAAACGAAAAATCTGAGATACATAAATATCAAATGGCTGTAATAGAAATCAGAATGTTCCTCTCCTGCCATCAGTGTCGCCTCAATACGTTCACTCAGTATGCGGAAACACTCGTCGTAGTTCTCCATATAATACAGATACCTGATAACAGCTATATCCTCAAACGGATGATAATAATCATACTCTCTTGCCTGCAGGATAGACTCAGCCAGAGACTTAATCTCAGCCTGCTTTGCTTCCTCAGGATAATCAGGATTTTCTATCCTTCTGTAATTAGTGATAAAGCTGTTAATAACTGAAATAAACTCATCCACCTCATAATCGAACTGAGGCTTATCCGACGGCTCACCATCATATGTCACCACAACATCATTAACGGACTTCGGTCCATTTGACCTTCCGATAACCGGAGTCTCTGAGAGTCCGTAGTCACCCTCATCAACTATGTTGTCACACATAAAGGCTATAAAGTCTGACGGAAACTCTTCGCAGAGATCTGCCCTGTCGGCGGTTATAGTAAATGTATCATCGATAAGCGCCAGCACTTCACCGGAATACTTATAATGGGACATGGTATATTCAAGGAACTCCCGTCTCACCTCATCCTGCTCATCCAGACTGGTGAAAACCGCATCCTTGAAAAGCTCCTTCCAGTTTGCCACATCCATTCTTTTAGTTATATCCTTATATAGCTCATCAACCCTGGAAATTATCTCAGAGTACTCCTTCTTTTCTTCCTTCTGATCACCTGCCGCCAGCTCCAGAGCCCTGTCATAAGCCTCCTTCAGCTGCATAAATCCTTCCTGATCATCCTCAGGATTCGTATGCACCAGCTTTGCTCTGTAGGCATCACGGATAGCATCTGCATCATCAGTAGGTTCTATCTCAAGTATCTTCCAAACTTTAGTATCTTTCATGTTAACTATTCTCCCTGCACCTCAGCTATCAGGCACTTTCCGTTATCCTTCAGCCACTTCTCGTGCTCTCTGTAATCCGGCAGCACTCTCTCAACTTCCTTCCAGAACTCCTTCGAGTGATTCAGGTGTATCCTGTGGCACAGCTCATGCACCACCACATAATCCAGCACCTCTATCGGGGCTCTCATAAGTGCCACATTAAAATTCAGATTCCCCTTCGATGAGCAGCTGCCCCAGCGGGTCTTCTGATTTCTCACAGTCACTCTCCCGTAGGTCACACCCACTATAGGTGCATAGTGCTCAACCTTATTCTTAAACACGTCAGCCGCTCTGCCGGCAAGCTCGCGAAGTTCAAGCTCCGAAAGAGTCCTGATACTCGCTTTCTGCTTTTCATGTTCTATAGCCTTCGCGATATGCTTATCTATCCAGGCACTGTTCTTCTCCAGAACCTCCTCGATATCCTTCTTTGCCACACGGTTCGGTGCGCGCACTATCACACGCTCGGGACTCGCTACCTGTATGGAAATGGTTTTCCGCCGGGAGCGGATAAGTTCTATCTGCATAAAATAACCTCAAAACTTCTATACTTCTACAATTCTATGCTTTTATTCTTCTTCTCGCTTCTTTTCCAGTGCCTCATTAAAAAGCGTAACTATCTTTTCTTTTCCATTTTCCGAATCTATCTCATCCATACTTATACCGCCTTAACTGCAGCCCGCACATATTTCTTTTTCTCAGACAGACTGGCTTTCCTGCAACAATAATGTTCAGCTTGTTTAAGTTTTTTATTTTATCATTTACCTTATCAACCGTTTCACGGGATACTTTGTCAGTATTTATAGTCATGGTAATACCTCACTCCTAATCAATAACAATATTCACAATCGAGGAATTTGCTGCACCTGTTTTAGTTGCAGTATCTGTCTCATTCTCATCTACTGTAGTATTTGCTACATTCTCATCTTCTGCAGTATTTGCTGTAACCGTATCCGTCTCAGTATTTGTAGCATCCACATCTACAGCAGCCTCCGCCTCAACTTTAGGCTCAGTCTCAATCAGCTCCGGCCCCTCGTTTTCAAAGTCAATGTCATCCGGTTTAAGAGACTTCTTATAAATCTTCCTTTGTGTCTTCATAAACAGAACAGGAAAAACATTCAAAAATATGAACATAAATGCTGCGATTCCTAAAATAGTTTTAATACCTTTTTTTGCTTTCATAATATAACTCCTTCAAATATTTCATTTATTATAAGATTCTTCGCTTCGCTCAGAATGACATCATTTTTTCACTCAGAATGACACCGTTTTTCTCTACCAGCATACTCCGTCCGAGCCTATCCAGTAACCGTCAACATATTGATCCGTTACCATGAAATTGTTATCGTCAAAATAGTACCACGAGCCATCAATTTTAGCCCAGCTGGATTTAAGGTAATATCCTGAATAACCTGAACCAGACGCATCATACTTATATTTCCATCCATTATCTTCCCATATCCAATAATATAAATGTTTATCAGCAAGAGCACCTGACGAACTCAGATAGTATCCTTCTCTATACTCATTCGCGGACATATAACCGGATGAATCAAAATAGTACCAACGAAAATCTATCATCTGCCAACATGACACGGGATACCAACCATAAGTATCCTCGATCCACCATCCTTTATCATCCTGCTTCCAGCTCATCAAACCATCATAAGTCTGGGAACCATCGGCACCATACCATTTCCCGTCAATCCACATGTTAGTATATTCATCTTCATCTCTGATGATTGTTTCATTACGCCAATGATCAATATGGAGATTTACTCCATCATACTTATCTACCAAAATAGCATCTTTCGGGATGATCACCAGATCGATACTATGGCAGCTAGTGATATCAACGCTTACCAATGAGGTACATTTACTGATATCAAGAATTTTCAAATTTGCCTTACCTAAATAAATATACTGAAGCTTCTTGTTGTTGCTTAAATTGAGCTCCGAATATGTACCACCCACATTCAAGCTCTCAAGCTCCGTATTGTTTGACACATCCAAGGTTTTAATATTTGCTCCCAGAGCTGCCCATTTCAGTTTTTTATTATTTGAAAGATCCACCGTTTCTACTGTAAATCCTCCAAAATTCACTTCCTCAAGTTCTGTTAAAGCACTGATATCTGGTTTCGTGAGTTTATTATTATCAGCCCTCAGATTCACAAGCTTCTTATTCTTAGAAACATCCATCTCAGTGATACTATTATAGCTGCAATCCAGCTCTGTAATTTCAGTAAAATA
>CACZLA010000048.1 GCA_902781895.1 uncultured Lachnospiraceae bacterium | reverse complement strand
GGATGAAGCAGACTTGCTGCAAATCCTCCGATGGTGGCGATTCCTTTTCCACCCTTAAATTTAAGATAGAAGGGGAAAATATGCCCCAGTACGGCACCGAATCCCACATAAGCCATAAGCAGATAATATGAATCAGGATAAGTATCCCTGAAAATAAATCTTGTTACCATACATGGAACAAATGATTTACAGAAATCACCGATGAAAACAACGAGTCCGGCTTTAAAACCCAGAACACGAAGTGCATTTGTAGTACCCGAATTTCCGCTTCCATGCTGTCTGATATCTATTCCGGCTAATTTGCTGTATATAACGCCTGTTTCAATAAGTCCAAAGCCATATCCAACGACTAAACATACGATCCTGAGCCAAATACTCATTATTTTTCTTTCCTTTCTCTCAGTATGATCTTAATAGGAGTTCCCCTGAAAAGGAATGCCTCTCTGAGTTTATTCTCTATATATCTAATATAAGAGAAATGCGCCAGCTCCTTACTGTTTATAAACAGGACAAAAGTCGGAGGTCTGACAGAGACCTGTGTAATATAATACAGTCTCAGCCTCTTTCCTTTATCGCTTGGCGGCTCATTTTCAGCTACGGCATCTGTAAGTATTTCATTAAGCACACCCGTCTGCACTCTCATACATGCATACTGATCAACAATATCTATGGTATCAAAAAGCTTTACAAGTCTCTGGCCTGTAAGGGCAGAAACAAATATCATTTCAGCATATGGCATATATGCCAGCTTCTGTCTTACTTCTTTCCTGACCCTGTTCATGGTATTGGTATCTTTTTCCACAAGATCCCATTTATTTACAACAATTATCATTCCCTTGCCGCGTTCATGTGCAATGCCGGCTATTTTGGCATCCTGTTCGGTTATACCTTCTTCGGCACTGATAACCAGAACTGCTATATCACATCTTTCAACAGCCGCAACGGTTCTGATAATACTGTATCTTTCTATCTCATCCTTGATCTTTGACTTTCGCCTGAGACCTGCAGTATCGATAAAGACATACTCCTTACCGTTTCTTTTGATCTTTGTATCTATGGCATCCCTTGTAGTTCCTGCGATATCTGACACAATAAGCCTGTCTTTTCCGAGAAGCTTATTTATTATTGAGGATTTCCCGGTATTAGGCTTACCTATAACTGCAATCTTAGGAATATCTTCATCCTGTTCTTCATCTTCATCATCGGGAAACTCGGCAACAAGCTGTTCAAGCATATCTCCGAGCCCCAGCTTGTTTGCAGCTGATACAGGATAAGGATCACCTATTCCGAGATTATAGAATTCATATATATAAGGTTCATACTTTTCATAGCTGTCAACCTTATTAACGCAAAGAATCACAGGCTTTTTAGACCTGCGCAGCATATCGGCCACCTGTATATCCGTTGCAGTAACACCGGCTCTTACATCGGTGACAAATAGTATCACATCCGAGGTTTCAATAGCTATCTCAGCCTGTTCCCTCATGGATCTTTTTATTATATCCTCTGCATCGGTTTCTATACCGCCTGTATCTACAATTGTAAACTTATGGTTTAACCATTCGACATCAACATATATACGGTCTCTGGTCACGCCGGGTGTATCCTTAACGATAGCAACTCTTTCACCTGCAAGAGTGTTAAAAAGAGTAGACTTTCCCACGTTAGGCCTGCCGACTATTGCCACCATCTTTTTTGCCATAATCACACCTGCTTTAATAATCTAACAAACAGCCTTTATTTTACAATAACCGTGCTTTTCTGTAAAGCACGGAATATACCTGTTAACAGCATCAAAAAGCTCCTTTTATATGGGTGAGCTTATCCCCCAGAATTCCTATGACATCATATCTGATATTTGTCTTTTCGGGATTAATACCCTGGGCCTGCATATAATACAGGGAAGCATTTCTTATCCTGAATATCTTACTTTTCGTAACGGCCTCAAGAGGACTCCCCGAATAGCCTTTGCTTCTGTATTTAACCTCAATAAAAACAAGAGCTTCATTATCCTGAGCTATAATATCTATCTCGGAAAATCGGGTTCTGTAATTTGTATGTAGCACTATGTAGCCGTTATTCTTCAGATATTCAACCACATACTCTTCCCATTTCTTTCCTATCTTACGTTTATTGAGGTTTTCATCCGGCATATATTATTCCTTTATACAAAGTTTGAAATAAAGCTTCTTCTGTGAATATCACAGGGACCGTATTTTTTTATAGCCGCTATATGATCGGCACTACCATATCCTTTGTTACTGTCAAATCCATATTCGGGATATTTTTCACTATATTCCTTCATCATTCTGTCTCTGGTCACTTTAGCGATAATGCTGGCAGCCGCAATGGAAACGGACTTTGCATCACCTTTGATGATAGGTATCTGCTTTACATCTATACCCGGAATGGGAAATGCATCTACCAGGACCATATCCGCAGGTGTATCCAGGGAAAGAACAGCTTCTTTCATTGCCAATGAGTCAGCCTTTCCAACACCTATCTCATCTATCTCCTTCTCTGACTTTATACCATACGCAAAGCTGATGGCATTCTCCGTAATAATTTCAAATAATTCTTCTCTTCTTTTTTCATTTAATTTCTTAGAATCATTTATATAGGGAATGATAAAGTCTTCAGGAAGTATAACCGCTGCTGTAACTATAGGACCCGCCAAAGGACCACGTCCAACCTCGTCAACTCCGCAGATACGATGATATAGTTCACGATTCTCACGTTCATAAATCATCATAGACTGAACTCTCTCTATTTCAGCATTAAGCTTTCCGAGTCTTTTATCTGCAGAAGTGACCACGCTTTGCACTCCGGTTCTTTTATCAATCTTATATTTATCGATAAAAGCTTCAAGTGCTTTCATTTCCTTTTCATAATCCATTACTGCATATTCTGATATGCTTTTATATTCATTTTTTATTTCAGAAATAGCTATAGCCATAATACCCTCTCACAAAAAGCATCTAAAGACATAACCTTAGATGCTTTTCATTAATACTTATTTAATTATAGAAAAAAACAGATACTATTTTATTTTTCCGAACTTACTGAACGGTGAAAGTCTGAGAACAGCCTTTCCGATAATCTTGCTCTTATGGATATTTCCAACATCCGGCCATCGGCTGTCACGGCTGTCATTTCGGTTATCACCCAGAACAAAGTATTCATCCTCTCCGAGAGTTATGGGTTCATTAGCAGTACCACAATCGTTTATGACTTCCTTACCGTAACTCTCATTAAGAACTTCATCATTGATAAGGATTGTTCCCCCCGGTGTTATCTGAACAGTTTCACCCGGAAGACCGATAATCCTCTTGATATAATACACATCACTGTCTTTATAAGGGAATACTATTATATCAAACCTCTTTGGATCACTGAAATGGTATGACAGCTTATCAATCCACAGCTGATCTCCATTCTGGAGAGTATTGTTCATGGAATTACCATGAACTGTAGTTCTCTGACCGACAAATGTAATAATACAATAACAAAGAATGATGACAATACCGATATAGATGATAAGTCCAAGAAGCTCTTTTACAATATTAACTTCTTCTTTACCGCCCTTCTTTTTACGTCTTTTAGGCTTAACGTAATCAGGATTGTAATCCTCTTCTTCCTCTTCCTCAACCTGAGTATCCCGGGCTTCAGCCGTTTCAGCTTTTTCTGAAGCTTCAGCAGTTTCCGTTTTTTCAGAAGTATCCGCTGACTCAGCTGATTTATCACCTGAATCTTCAGGCTTCGATTCAACAGAAACATCGGCAAGAGAATTCTGTGCTGTTTCATTCTTTACTTCAGTTTCAGCAGTATCAGTTGATTCGGCATCACCCGTCTCAGCTTCACCATCTGCTTTCTTAGCAGCTTTCTTCTGGGCTTTTAGCAGCTTCTTTTGTTCTTTTTCTTCTCTTTTTTTCTGTTTTTTATATTCTTTTTCTTCTTCATAGCTCATTTCTTCTGCCCATTTGGCAAAATCAGAGCGTCTGTCTTCTGAATCCTGTGACATTACTTTCTGCTCCTATCATGCATAGCATAAAAATATACGTTATACAGACTCATATTATTTTATGACACCATAGTAATATATCATAGTTTATAAAAGAATTCCACTTAAAAGATTTCTACTCAATAGAGTTTCACGGTTTCTCAAGTGAAAGTCTGCCGAGTCTACCCTGTCTCAGATCATCTATAACAAGCTTTGCCGTCTTTTCGATGTCAGGCTCACTTCCTTTTTTTACACATTTCTTATACTCGGCTATTTTATATAATATATCTTCCTTTACCTCAGAATCATCCAGTTCATAGTATTTAAGAACACGTCCCGGATATAGTTCTTCTACTCTTATGATCATTCTATACGCAAGCTCAGTAAGCTCGAGAATATTGTCATTTATAGAACCGATAAAGGCAAGACTGAGACCGGTCTCTTCGCTTTCTATCTTCGGCCAAAGAATTCCGGGAGTATCAAGCAGATTAATATCCTTTGAAATACGAATCCACTGGTTACCACGTGTTACTCCGGGCTTATTTCCCGTTTTGGCAGTTGCCTTTCCTACATAAGAATTGATAAATGTAGATTTACCGACATTTGGTATACCTGCAACCATGGCCTTGATGGGTCTCGGTGCTATAATCCCACGTTTTTTATCTCTTTCTATCTTATCCTTACAGGCAGTTCTGACAACATCAGTTATCTTCAGGGTCTGTTTTCTGTTACGGCTGTCCATCAGCACAACGTAGTACCCTTCATCTTCATAATACTTTTTCCACTGTCCGGTTATCTCATCATCAGCCATATCAGCTTTATTCAGGATAAGAACCCTCTTTTTCTGCGCAGCCAGTGTAGTCAGATCCGGATTTTTACTGCCTCGTGGTATCCTGGAATCTAGAAGCTCGATAACGACATCACAAAGCTTTATATCCTCCTGCATCTTTCTTTTGGCGCCGGTCATATGACCGGGATACCAGTTTATATCCATTAATCCATATCTCCTCTCTTCTCCTTTGGAGATATCCTGTAGGTTATCTTACCCTTTATCTCTGATTTCTGAACATTACCATAATTAACATATCTTGAATCCTCGCTGTTGCTTGTATTATCACCGAGAACAAAATACTCATCATCACCGAGAGTTATGGTTTCATTAAGGAGTCCTGCAGAATTTATATAAGAGTAAGACATCTCATCACTTGTATGCTTTCCGTTTATTACAAGTCTGCCTGCAACAACAGATATTGAATCACCGGGTATACCCACAACTCTTTTTATGTCATAATAATCATCGCTGCCGATTTTTTGGATGGCAACAATATCATTTCTCTGAATACGTCCGAATTTATATGACAGCTTATTTAGTATAAGCTCATCATCATTGGAAATAGTCGGTTCCATAGACGGACCTGTCATATAAACAGTCTGAACACAGAAGGTAATAAGACCGTACCCCAGAACTATAGCCGCAAAAATAATAAGAAATGTATTGAACAACCTTTTTCCTATAACGTTTTTTTCTTTATTTTCAGACGGTTTCTTACCGAGTGTAAATGAGGCTGAACCTTTTCTTTTTTTCATTATATTTCTCCGGAAAGACTAAAAACAACCAACAAACAACCAGTAAAATATAGCTGTATATAGCTAAATGACCGGAGTAAAAACTCCGGTCACATATTTTGAGAAACTTATTTAACGATTTCTTTAACCTTAGCTCTCTTACCAACTCTGTCACGTAAGTAGTAAAGCTTAGCACGTCTTGCCTTACCTCTTCTTACTACATCAACCTTCTTAACGAGTGGTGAGTTAACAGGCCATGTCTTCTCAACTCCAACACCGTTGGAATTCTTTCTTACAGTAAATGTCTGTCTTGCTCCGTGACCCTGAACCTTTATAACAGTACCTTCAAATACCTGGATTCTTGTCTTCTCACCCTCTTTGATCTCAGCTGATACTCTTACTGTATCACCTACGTTAAACTTGAGTGCATCCTCACGAAGCTGAGCATCTTCAATGCCCTTGATGATCTCTTCATAACTTTTCATAATGAAAACCTCCAAAAAAAGATAATATTTTTTCAGACGTTCTTTCTATCTATAAAACGATATCTTTCCTTTATGATATCAGACACAGCGGACCGTCTTAATTAAACAACTCAGATAGTTTAGCATAATGGTTTTAATAAAGCAAGCATTTTTTATATGATTCTTCAAGTATAGCATATAAGTCATCCAGCTCACTTGAACTATTGGCAAGGATAACCTTCGCCTTTTCATAGTCTGAAGCTGATAAATGTGCGTAGTCAGAAAGGAATTTTTCTTCCTCAAAACCATGTTCTGACATGTAATAAGTCATATAGGACTCTACACTCGACAAATCCTCTGATGATATGGCCGAGGTTTCACCATTTTCATATTCCAGGCTCTCTTTATTAATTATCTCACTTACAAGGATTTCCTTATAATAATTCCAGACATAATTAAACGCCTCTTCATAAAGCATCTCCTTTTGTCTGTCATTCAGCTGGTCTTCAAAAATGCATACGATGTTTTGAACGTATATATCGATATATACCTTCTGTCCGGCATATTTCTCAAGACCAAGGGTCTTATCGGGAACTGTGTATTCAACAGTCCTGCTTTCATCTATACTCATCTCAAGAAGTGCATTATCCACCTCTTCAATAAGTCCGTATCCGCCGACTGTAACTTTCATTCTTTCTTTTCTGAGTATTTCATTTCCATTCTCATCAGTAAGAACAAAATCAGCTTCTATACCATCGAAAGGATGTATATCTGTTCTGTCAGTCACTCCTATCTGAACCAGTTCGGCTTTCATTCCCAGCTTATAATTATATAATTCATCAACCTTCTCATAAAATGGTGCGTAGTCTCCACTGATTATGGAATGAGCCACATCAATATCTTTCTCCGTCACATAATTTGTGGGATCTATATCTTTATTTATGATCTCATCAACCGAAGTCGCACCATTATACGAATCTTTTTTATAAATCTCATAATACGGAAGTGTTCCGAGCCCTTTATATACATTCTTCTTTTCGCCATGATAAAAATAATATTCTATCCTGTCTAAATAATCATCCAGATCTGCATAGTAAGGAACACTTGTATAAACCCCTTCATTCTTAAGGGTTGACTGATCAAGATACTCATCATAAAACAGATCCTTATAAGGAAAATAGGATGCATAATCATCTATATATAATGCATTAACCGGAGTATACTCTGCGTCGGGAAGATAATAACCTCTTTCCTTCTTTTCATCATCCCAGCATACACGGATAAACCTTCCGTTTCCGTCTAATTGTACGGAAGTACCGGGACCTACATGGGAGTAAGGAACATAGACGCCCTTTTCACCATCATAATCCGTATCTCTCATCACCTCATCAATGGCTTTATCCAGCCAGGCATACTGATAGTTATATACAAGACTGTCACCCATATAATCTTCAAGCTCTGATTCATACCCTATAGTATGTCCCGTGCCAAGATCCAGCTGTTTAAACCAATGTCTCGCCAGAGGATCTATATTTATAAATGATTCCGTCATAAACAGTATCGTTAAAACCGAGGTCACCAGGTAAAAAATGACATTTACCTTTTTATTCTTATAATGGCTGACAATTATATTCATAAATATGATCATAAATATACCCAGACAGCAGACAAAGAATGTATCATATCTGGCAGATACGGCAATATGATATATGATTGCAGTGGCGCAGACAAATGTCATAGCCCCCGACAGACCAAGTAATGATTTCATATAGTTTTCGTCAAAAATATCATTTCCTTTAAGCTTTTTAAATAATCTGAAGAAAATGATAATAAAGGAAATAATGATCACAAGAGTCATAATGCTTGAAAAATGTGTAAAAAACATCTGTTTGATCCTTATGATCAGATAAACACGGCTGAATAAAAATGCTCTGGTTGTATTTCCCGCATCTCTGGTCCAGTTAGATGAGGAAGTAAAATAAATAACAAGAAATAAAACACCTGAAATCAAAGAAACCCAAAGTTCTCTGCTTCTTAATACCGCTTTTATCTTACTTATCAATCCGTTTTTTGTTCTGAAAAATACAAATAGTATTCCAAATCCATAATAGCCCGCAACTATTACTGTGGCACTTTCTTTACAGAACACCATCATGATCATCATAAACGCCTCAAGCACATGACAGCCCTTACTCTGAAAATATAATGCAAATATAAAATATATAAACATCATATAGTCAGGGGTCATATAAGTACTGAGACCGAGATATACAGGAATCATACTTATCATAAGAGAAGATGCGAAGGCTTTTCCCTTTGAAAGCTTCCATGTGGATTTAAATATGGAATAAAGACATAGTATGGCAAGAACTGAAAAGGTTATCTGAACTACATTTATAACTCTGTAAGAATAAAGAGAAATAAACATACAGATACCACTGATCACGGAAAAACCATAGTTAAAATGATTACAAATTTTAAAACCATTAATAAATTTGTCAAAAGAGAAGTCAAATTCAGAACAAGCCACACCTGTCCTGTAAAAATACTCTCCCGCATCCCATCTCTGGAATGTTCCGTACATAGGTATTCTTAACGAAACTGTTATTACTATTAAAAGTAAAATAAAAATAATATCCAGTTTTTCAATTTCTATTTTTTTGGGAGTATTATTTTCATTCTTTCTGTCTTTAAAAACAGTGATAAGATATGCTGTAAGAAGTACAGCAAAAAGACCAAAAACGGATATGGGAAATATCCATTTTCCAAAAGAATCGGGCTTTATCGATATATCGCTCATTAATGCAGTAACCATAAAAACAAGCGGTAATATCATACAGCACATAAGCTGAAATAAAGTTTTTCTGACAGTTGATTGCTTTGACATAATACTCATTCAGTGATAAAGGGCGGTTAAAAACCAAACCGCCCTTTAATACATAATAGATTATTTACTAAATTAATTATTACTCTGCATCTTCAGCAGGAGCTTCCTCTGCAGCTTCTTCAGCTGTCTCCTCAACAGGAGCTTCTTCAACAGCTTCCTCTACAGGAGCTTCCTCTGCAGTCTCCTCAGTTTCAGCTAAAAGATCATCAACAGGAAGGCTTTCTGAGATATCTTCACTCTCAGGAATAACTGTTTCCTCTTCCTTCTTCTCTTCAACCTTTTCCTTTGGTTCTTCAGCAGGAAGAAGTGCTTTTATTGAAAGGCTTATCTTCTTATCTTCAACCTTAAGATCAACAACCTTTGCCTCGATCTCCTGACCACTCTTAAGAACATCTGAAGGCTTCTCAATATGCTCTCTTGCAATCTGTGAAACATGAAGAAGCGCATCAATACCAGGCTCAAGCACAACAAATGCTCCGAAGTCTGTCATACGTGCAACCTTACCTGTTACAACAGTACCGATGGCATATTTCTCTTCTGCGTTCTTCCATGGATTCTGATCATCGAACTTAAGTGAAAGAGCTATCTTACTTCCGTTGATATCCTTGATAAAGCATGTAACCTTATCACCTACATTAAAGAGCTTCTTAGGATTATCAACTCTTCCCCATGACATCTCTGAGATGTGAAGAAGTCCGTCAGCTCCACCGAGATCTACGAAAGCACCAAAGTCTGTAATGTTCTTTATAGTACCTTCAACAGTATCTCCCACATTTATCCTTGCAAAAAGCTCCTGAGCTGCAGCAGCCTTAGCCTCTGCAACTATCTTCTTTCTGTTTCCGATAATTCTTCTCTTACGTGGCTCGAACTCTGTAAGAACGAATTCGATCTCCTGATCAAGATACTTTGAGAAATCTCTTTCAAAAGTATCTGAAACGAGACTTGCTGGAATGAATACTCTGCATTCACTTACAGTAACACTGAGTCCACCTGAAAGAACCTGTGTAACCTTACCCTTAAGGATTGTTTCATTCTTGAAAGCTTCCTCAAGTTCAGCATAAGCCTTCTCAGCAGCTACTCTCTTGTGTGAAAGAAGAACCTGTCCGTCTCCGTCATTTGTCTTAATAACCTTAACCGTGATTGGATCTCCCGGCTTAACAACTGTAGTAAGATCTACAGGTGTGTTTGAATACTCATTTGCAGTTACGATACCATCTGACTTGTAATTAATATTAACAACAAGCTCATCTGGTTTAACTGTGATAACCTCTCCTTCAACCACCTGTCCGGGTCTGATTGATACAGGTGTTTCATCCTGTAACATTTCCTCAAAACTTAATTCTGACATACTGTCTTGAACCTCCTTAATAACATAATTCGGGGTAGATGCCCCAGCAGTAATACCTACCCTACTGTCGGATTCAAAAACAGTTAAATCCAAATCAACGAGTGTCTGTATATAGTAAGTATTGTTACATTGCTGTCTGCTTATTTCATATAATTTTTGAGTGTTAGAACTATCCTTGCCACCAATGACGATCATATGATCAACCGAAGAAGCAAGCTCCCCGGCTTCACGCTGTCTCTCCTCAGTAGCATTGCAAATAGTTTTACAAACATTAATATTATAATATTTATCTTGCAAAACTGCAACAAGTTCTTGAAATTTTTTCAGACTATATGTTGTCTGAGAAACAACAGTTATTTTTTTATCCTGAAAGTCAGGTAATGCATCTATATCTTCAAAAGAATTTATCAGATAAGGATCATTATATGACCATCCTATGGTGCCTTCAACCTCAGCATGACCGGGGTTTCCGATAATCAGAATAACATCTCCCGACTTCGAACGTTCTTCAACGATCTTATGAATATTTGTGACAAATGGACAAGTTGCATCTACTATATCCATCCCCGCATTATTTATCGATTCATAAATATCCCGTCCGACGCCATGAGATCTGATAATGATCTTTGAACCGGCAGGCAATGTTTTAAGATCTTCAATGCTGCTGATCGTACCGACACCGGCCTCTTCAAGCTTCCTTGTCACCTCTTCATTATGGATGATAGGTCCAAAGGTATAGGCTCTGATCCCATCCTTTGCAGACTTATCAGCCTCGTCAAAAGCCGTATCAACAGCTCTTTTTACTCCGAAACAAAAGCCTGCTTTTTTTGCAAGTATTACTTCCATCTTATTCTCCGATTACAAAGACTGTTTTATAAATTATTCTTAAGTCTGATTATCTCATCAACTACTTCGGATATACTCATATCTGATGTATCAAGATATACAGCATCATCAGCCTGCTTAAGCGGAGCTATATCGCGGTTCATATCCTGATAGTCTCTCTGCTCGATACCCTTCTTGATTTCTTCAAGATCCGGACTCTCGCCCTTAAGCTTAAGCTCATCATATCTTCTCTTTGCTCTAACATCTACAGATGCAGTAAGGTATATCTTAAGTTCAGCATTCGGAAGAATGTTTGTTCCGATATCTCTACCATCCATGATAACATCATTCTTTGCAGCAACATCTCTTTGAAGATCAAGAAGCTTCGCTCTTACAGGAGCAAGAGCTGATGAAGTAGAAGCCATATTTCCGACCTTCTCACTTCTGATTTCTTCTGATACATCAACCAGATCAAGAAATACATGCTGAACTCCGTTTTCATAAACTATATTGATACTCATGTTATCGAGAGCCTTTTTTAAAGCCTCTTCATCATTTATATCCGTATGGTTATCAAGAATATAAAGCGCTATTGCTCTGTACATGGCACCTGTATCCACATATACAAATCCCAGTTCTTTAGCAGCAAGTCTTGCTATAGTGCTTTTACCTGCGCCGGCAGGTCCGTCAATTGCTATATTCATTAAGCATACCCCCAAATTGTAGTTTGATCCGTCTTTTCATCATGAAAGACAACACCTTTGCTATTGTATCACAGATATATTAAAATCACAAAGGAAATGGAATTATAAATATAAGTTATTATGATAATCTTAATCTGCAGCCATGAAGGCTGTTGACCAGGCTATCTGGAGATTAAATCCTCCTGTAAGTGCGTCGCAGTCTATCATCTCTCCTGCCACTCTGAGATTTCGCACCCTTTTCAATTCCATATTCTGAGGATTTATCTCTTTAATAGATATACCGCCTCCGGATATTATGGCTTCGTCAAAACCTCTAAGTCCGGTTACCGTCAGTTTGAAATGCTTCAGAGTATCCAGCAGCGCCCTCCTTTCCTCAGCGGTTATACTGTTTACCTTCTTGTCAGGCTTAATACCGCTTTTCTCTATAACGACAGGAATCATAAGTCTCGGAAGAAGCTTTCCAAGTGAGTTTTGGAAGTCCCTGTTATGAAACTCCTCGAAGTCTCTCAGAACCCTTCTGTCCAGCTCCTCCTCAGTAAGGGCGGGTTTCAGATCTATCTCCAGCTGAAGGCTTGTCTTCACATCACTGTTCTTCTTATCATATATGAATTTACTGATATATGAAGATGCGGATAAGCAAAGAGGACCGCTGACTCCGAAATGTGTAAAAAGCATTTCACCCATATCCTCATAAAGCACCTTATCCTTTTTCAGGTGAGGATAATCCTTTTTAAGAGCAGTCACTTTAACCGAAACATTCTTAAGAGAAAGCCCCATCATTTCCTTCGGATAGCCTTCCTTTGTTACCAGAGGAACCAGCGCAGGTCTCACCTCGGATATCTGAGCACCATATCTTCTGAGAAATTCAAATCCGTCACCGGTTGAACCTGTTGCAGCGTAAGACATACCGCCTGTTGCAACAACCACAACATCTGCATAAAGATTTTCTGTTTTAGAACCATTATAAACCTTTACACCGGTTACAATATGTTCATACTTAGACTTTGGCTCATCAGAAACATAAGGCTCGGTGATAAGCTCCTTAACAGTTGTTCTGTACCTTACATCTACTCCTTTTTTTCTAAGCTGTCCATCCAGAGCCTTTATGATATCCGAGGAATGGTCTGACTGAGGAAAAACCCTGTTTCCCCTTTCAGTCTTCAACTTCACTCCCCAGCTTTCAAAATCACTTATAACAGAGTTCTGATTATAGGAATAGATGGCGCTGTAAAGAAACTTCGGATTGGCGATAACATTTTTCAGAAATGTTTCTTCATCGGATGCATTAGTCACATTACATCGTCCCTTTCCGGTTATATAAAGCTTCTTTCCCGGTCTGTCATTCTTTTCAATTATTGTAACTTTATATCTTTCAGATGCTTTAATGGCACACATCATGCCTGCGGCACCTGCTCCGATGATTATCATGGATTTCATGCTGTTTATCCTTTGACACTGTATTTCAAACAAATTTCGAATAAGAAACAGGCGGATTACAAAGAATGCAATCCGCCGTAATAGACATTAGTTTATGCAGGATATGTCTTGTTGGTAGTATCAGCCTTTGACATATCCACACCGGTCTGCTGAGCTTCTCTGTATTTAAAGAAATCAATAGCAACCTGTGGGAACAGTGCATAGCTGAGAACATCCTCATCCTGCTGACTGTACTGCTCTATCTCTTTTCTAAGCTTATCAAGCTCAGGCTCTATATCATCTGCTGGTCTGTGAGTGATAGGAACCGTATCACCGATAGCCTTCTTCTGAACCTCAGGATTGAATGGCTTGATTGTCTGTCCATACTTTCCTGAAAGCAGATCCTTTGATTCTTTAGTAACCATCTTGTATCTTTCACCCATAAGAACGTTCAGAACAGCCTGTGTTCCTACGATCTGAGATGAAGGAGTTACAAGTGGTGGCTCACCGAAGTCCTTACGAACACGCGGAACCTCTTCAAGAACCTCCTGGAGCTTATCATCCTGCTTAGCTTCCTTCAGCTGAGAAACGAGGTTTGAAAGCATACCACCCGGTACCTGGTAAAGAAGAGTCTTGATATTAACACCAAGGATCTTTGTACTCATAAGACCGCTTTCGAGACACTCTTCTCTGTATGGTCTGAAGTATTCAGCTATCTCAGCAAGAAGCTTCTGATCAAGACCTGTATCTCTGTCAGTTCCCTTGAAGGTCTCAACCATAACTTCAGTTGCAGGCTGAGAAGTACCAAGAGCAAAAGGA
>CACZLA010000047.1 GCA_902781895.1 uncultured Lachnospiraceae bacterium | reverse complement strand
TTCAACACAAAAACAAGGGATGACAATTATTATTCAGATATTAGAGCGATTCATCCCCGCCTTATAGAAGACGGAGTATTCTCGCATATTTTAGATAAACTGAAGGGATGTTATAAAAGCGACAGTAATTCATTTACGTAGCTCTCGAGATACGTGTCCATACTTTCGGTAAGTCCATGTTCTCTCATAAGAAATGATATATAGCTTGCCAGCTTTTCGGATATCAGTACAACCGGATCCGACATGTTAAGGATATCAGGTCTGTAGGGATTATCCTTCCAGGCCTCTAAGTCGCAGTTAGACTGAGACAGTTCTTTTACAAGTGTGGAAAATCTGCCTTCGGTATCTATCTCTGTCAGTCTTCGATAGGTCCATTTGTAATAAGGCGGATATACTCTTTTCATAAGGAAAAAGAGCTTCATTATGGAGTCGAGCCCCTGCATAAGACAGAGCCGCGCTGCAACCACATCACCTCTTGTCATGCATCTGGCATAGTTAACCTGAAGAGCTGCGGAGTATCTGTGCAGTTCATTTACAATCCGGATTTTCCATATCCTGTCAGGATAATAATTCAGCAGCAGGTTTCTGAAGGCACTGAAATTTCCCAGATCATCGCGAAATACTTCTCCGTTAACTGCAGTTGCAAGACATGCATGATCAAGGTTCTGCCAGTCATTTTCTGAAATAACGAGAGCTTCAGTGTTACAGTCTATTCCCAATATATTAGAATAAAAATCATGGATGGTCATAACGCCGCGTCTTTCCTGAAGACGTAAGGTAAGACCTTTGTTTCTGGAGCCCACCAACTGATTATATCTTTCAGTCAGCTCGTCCCCGAACAGGGAGTTATCCTCATCTGTTATCCAGAGACATACTCCGGTACCGAAGTCATGATCTCTCGACATAAAGTCATCATATCCGAAGCAGTCCGATCCTTCTCCTGCAAGACCGACAGCTATACGGCTTTCGTACTGCCCAAAGAATTCTTTTATCATGGGTGCAACTTCGTTTTTGTAGAAGGCACGGCTGTTTTCAATCGTAGTTTTATTTGTGGTTGAATCAATCATTATTGTTCTTTTAATCTCCTGATAATTAATCTGTCTCATTAATATACGCCGCATTCTATCATGTTTTTTCAGTGCTGTGAATAGTGTCTGTAGCGAAAAATAATACTATTTAATAAATTTTCATTCATGGTATAATGACATTCAAGCTTTCGGAAGGCTTAAATCTGTTTTGAAGCTGTCCGCAGGTTATTTGTTAATAAAGCAGGTATAGGTTAATATGGCAAAAAAGGCTACAAGAAATGCAAGCATAGAGCTTCTCAGAATACTGATGATGCTTCAGATCATATTTCTCCATGTGTCGGACTACGGAGATTTTTCCGATATAGCAACTCAGATGAAGGGAAGGGTTGAACTGACATATTGGGTTATCTGGCTGATGTGCAGATGTCCGGTGTATCTGTTTATCATCATTATGGGTTATTATCTCAGTGAAACAAGGACAGACTTTAATTATAATAGGCTGCTGAAATGTTATCTGCCCATGTATTTTTATTCAGTTATGATTCCGGTTATCTATGGACTTTTCAGACCGGGAGAAGTGACAAAAGAACAGTATATAAAGGCATTTATGCCATTTCTTTCAAGAACCTGGTATTTCATGACACTTTATCTGCTGGTTCTGATACTTTCACCGTTCCTGAATAAAATGATGAGGAATCTGAGCAGAAATGAGTTCTTAAGTCTTATTCTTATATGCTTTTTCATTTTCTCTATCTGGCAGCCCCTAAGCATGCTGGAACCCTTTGAGGGGATAATAGGAACAAAGAAGATACTGTCAACTCAGGGCGGAAAGAGTCTGTATGACTTTGTATATATGTATATACTGGGAGCGTATATGCGCAGATATCATATTTTTAAAAGCCATGAGGCTGAGGATAAGGAAAATATCTGGAATAAGCCTTTGATATATCTGGTAGGATTTCTTCTCCTTGGACTGGTAAATGTGATCATAGTTTATAAGTATCCCGACGAAGGTATAGAATCCGTTATAGGCTATAATGACAATCCACTGGTGGTTCTGCAGTGTACATGCCTGTTCAGATTTTTCGAGAAGCTGGACATAAGCAGGTGGGAGAAAGCTTGCAAAGTAATAACATATATCAGTGCCGGAAATCTGGGAATATATATGATCCATGAACATCCGCTGATAAGAAGCCTTATATGGGATGAAATATTTACCATAGATAATGTGGCCTTTTATTCACAGAAATGGTATCTGGTTAAAATAATACTGATCATTCTGTCTATTTACGCGGCATGCTGGATTATTGACTGGTTAAGGAGGCTTCCGTTTATTATATATAACAGATATCATTCGGCTGGTTGAAAATAGTTGTTTTATTGTTTTATATTTTTTGACACTTAAGTCATTTTTCATGCATGTGAAAACGTGCAAAAAGTTTTACGAGGTATGTTGATATGATGTGGATAGTGATACTTCTACTGGTTCTTGGAGTTTGCATCGCCGGAGCAATATATATGACAGGCACTATCGGAAAGTTTGGTCTTATAAAAAAGCTTTCAAAGGACCGGAAGGGTATGAGAAGACTTCTGTCCTTCGGCGTGATAGTGGTATTCTTTGCGATATTTATTCTGACTATGTCGGTTGTAAATGCAATAATAATATTTTTGCATCTGATAATCTTCAGACTTCTGTTCGGACTTATCTTCCTGATCATTAAAAAGATCCGGAAGAGGGAGTTTAAGATATACTGGCAGGGATGGATATCAATAATTGTTTGTACGGTGTATCTTATTATCGGTTATATACTCTGTAACAATGTATGGATGACAAAGTATGAACTGACCACAGATAAAAAAGTGGGAAATCTGAGAATAGCCATGTTTGCCGACTCACATCTTGGGACTACATTTGACGCCGATGGCCTTAAGAAATGGGTAGACGAAATCATGGAATATTCGCCGGATATACTGCTGATACCGGGAGATCTCATAGATGACGGAACATCGCGTGAGGACATGATAAAATGCTGCGAGATACTTGGAAATGCAAATGTAAAATACGGTGTGTGGTTTGCATATGGAAATCATGACCGTGGTTATTACAGAGATGAAAAAAAATATTTCTCGGAAGCAGAATTTGAGGAGAATATGGAAAAGAACGGAGTTCATATTCTTACTGATAAATGGACTATCATTGACGGACGGTTTATCCTGGTGGGAAGAGAAGATAAGTCGCGCGACGGCAGGGCTGAGATAAGTGATCTTTTGAAGGAAGTTGATAATGACAAATATATTATTGTCATGGATCATCAGCCTTCTGATTATGATAATGAGGCTGCGACGGCTGCGGATCTGGTTGTTTCCGGACATACCCACGGAGGTCAGTTTTTCCCTATCACAAGAGTGGGTGAGTATATCGGGGTAAATGACAGAACCTATGGTTACGAGAAAAGAAACGGTACGGAGTTTATAGTAACTTCAGGAATATCTGACTGGGCATTATATTTTAAGACCGGAACAAAGTCGGAATATGTGATCATAGATATCGAAGGAAGATAATAATGTTCTGACATTACATAAATCTTTATTGACTATCAATATGTCAAAAGATTATAATGGTGTTTGGAATGTATTTCTAAATGAAAGGTAGGTATTGATATGTTTTGTAATAATTGTGGGGGCTTTGTTCAAGATGGTGCTCCAAATTGCCCTAATTGCGGAGCAATGATGGGAAGACCGATGAATCAGCAGATGGGAAGACCGATGAATCAGCAGATGGGCCAGCCAATGGGCCAGCAGATGGGTCAGCAGATGGGTCAGCCAATGGGTGGTTATCCTCAGATGGGCGGCTATCCTCAAATGGGTGGAAATGCTTATCCTATGCAGGGTATGGCTATCGCGAGTCTTGTACTTGGAGTACTCAGTCTTTTATTTATATTCATTTTCGTTTGGGTAGGTCTTCTTATGGCTATAGTAGGCATCGTGCTTGCTGCAGTTGCAAAGAAGAATGGTAACAGAAGCGGACTTGCAACAGCAGGACTTGTAACAAGTATTGTTGCTGCTGCTATAATCCTTATAGTTATCATCTGGGCTATCATATTTGTTTCCTCAACAGGACTTTGGAGATATTATTAAATCATCCGATGAAACAATAATGAATCATAATTCCCGAGTGAGATCTTTTGATCCTGCTCGGGATTTTTTTGTTAATAAAAAAGTTCACAATTTGTTAATATTTGAACTGTTGAAATTCATGTCAGAATGGTGTAGCATACCATATTGGTTTGAACGAAAAAATTCATTGATAGTCGTTTGGGAGGTTCGTAAATGAAGAGATTTGTAGCAGTGCTGGTAGTAGTATTGTTAACCGTTTCAATGTGCTCCGTGAGAACATTCGCGGAAGGAAAAAATGATTCATCAACTATAAATGATGCAGTAGATGCACAGTGGAGTTCTTCCTATAATAACAGTTGGGCTTCATCAGATTCTTCACAAAGATATTACAAGATAAATCTGACTGCGTCCGGTGTTGTTACAATAAAAGCATCTAAACAGAAACAGACTGCGGTGGATTATTATCCGATATATGTAACTGTTTATGATTCATCAAAGCAGATGATATGGAATAATCGTAATACCTATGATGAGACAGATACAGGACTTTATTATTATAACAAGGTAGGTCTTACGGCAGGAACATATTATGTAGGTGTAAGTCCCGATGCATATTTGCATGCATCAAAAATAAATTCAACGGTTTCATTTACATTTGCTTCAAAAACATATTATGAATTCGAACCAAATAATGATGCACAGCATGCAAGTTCAATGACTGTAGGTCCTACATATCAGGGCGATTACGGAAACGGAAGAGGTGCTACTTTCAGTAATGATTACTGGAAGGTGGATCTGGAAGAAGGTAAAAAATATAAGCTTGCTGTATCTGCTGCAGAAATCAGCAGTAACAATACAGCAATAACGGTATATGATCCTTCAGGTAATGACTGTCAGATGTCAGATACTTTGAAGAATAATGTCAGCGGAAATGTTCATTTTGTTGAATTTACAGCAGAGTCAACAGGAACATATATTGTTTCGTTAACAGGATTTAACGGAAAGCAGTTCAGCTATAACATATATTTGGATGATATAACTCCTGCAAATGACCAGCCGGGAAATGATCAGCCGGGAAATGACCAGCCGGGAAATGACCAGCCGGGAAATGACCAGCCGGGAAATGATCAGCCGGGAAATGACCAGCCGGGAAATGACCAGCCGGGAAATGACCAGCCGGGAAACGATCAGCCGGGAAACGACCAGCCGGGAAATGACCAGCCGGGAAATGATCAGCCTGGAAATGATCAGCCGGGAAACGACCAGCCTGGAAATGATCAGCCGGGAAATGACCAGCCGGGAAATGATCAGCCTGGAAATGATCAGCCGGGAAACGACCAGCCGGGAAATGATCAGCCGGGAAATGATCAGCCTGGAAACGACCAGCCTGGAAATGATCAGCCGGGAAATGATCAGCCTGGAAACGATCAGCCGGGAAATGATCAGCCGGGAAATGACCAGCCGGGAAATGACCAGCCTGGAAATGATCAGCCGGGAAATGACCAGCCGGGAAACGATCAGCCGGGAAATGATCAGCCTGGAAATGATCAGCAGGACGACGATAAGAATAAGAATAACGACAGTGGCAAGACCGAAAATAAGAACGATGGTAAGAATAACAATAAGACCACTGACAGCAGTAAGAAAAATAATACAACCAAGAATACAAATAAATCTGATAATAATAAAGCAACTGATACCGGTTCAAACAGTACTTCAAATAGTGGCAGCACAAACAACACTTCAAATGGCGGTAGCGCAAACAAAACCACTGTAAAGAATGACAACAGGTATTCAAACGAGTGGATAAACGGAAAGTGGTACGATCAGGACGGAAATCAGAATTATGCCGGAACACTTCTCTGGAAGAGTGATGCTACAGGCTGGTGGGTAGAGGATACAGATGGATGGTATCCGAAGGACAGCTGGCAGAAGATAGACGGAACATGGTACTATTTCAAACCAAATGGATATATGGCTATGAATGAGTACTATAACGGAAGTTGGTTCAATGCAGACGGATCATGGGATTCCAAGTATTCGCTCTCATGGAAGAGTAATGCATCAGGCTGGTGGGTAGAGGATATCTCAGGCTGGTGGCCATCAAACACCTGGCTTACGATAGATGGAAACTGGTACTATTTCGATGGTTCCGGATATATGGTATGTAATACATATATAGACGGTTATTGGATAGGCGCAGACGGTATCTGCCATTAAGTAAAGAAATCTCCGGTCTTCTTAGTTAATAAGAAGGCCGGTTTTTTTTATTGTATTATAGAATAATACTATAATGTGTTGTATAATTGAAATGATTGTTTGCAAGGAGAGAATGCTATGATTTATCTGGTACTTCTTACTATTTCAATAATTCTGACAATAATATATGCTGCTATGTGGCATAAGCATTTCAATCTATATCTGACTCTGATCTTCAGCTTTATCCCTTTTGCTGAGCTGGGTTATTATTTTGTCGCGAATTCGACAAATAAGGAAGAGGCACTCACAGTGCTTTCTTTTCCTTTTATTTTTTCCGGTCTTCTTCAGATGTTTATTACTCTCACTGTATTTTCATTATGCAAAATAGATTTGAAAAAAACATATAAGATTATTATGTTTGCTGTTGTAATAATAGTCTCCTCATTTACATTTAATATTAAAAATACAACTAATTTTTATAAGGGCTGTGAGTTTAAAATCGTAAATGGATATGGAACACTGGTTTCAAAGGACTATGGTCCCCTTCATACTGTATTTTATGTGATGATCATATCCTTTATGGTGCTGGGAATAGGTGCTCTGATATTTGGTTATATAAAAAAGAAGGATGTGTCTCATAGTATTATCGCCCTGCTGTTTTTACCGGAACTGGTTTCCGTTGTCGCATATTTCGGAGGAAAGCTGCTCCCCGGCAAAACGGATCTGACACCGATTTCTTATATATTTGCTCAGATTGTTTATCTGATCATTGTGTATCGGCTAAATCTGTATAATGTGGATGATACGATCATTGATTCTCTTGTTGAAAGCGGTGAAACAGGTTTTATTTCCATAGATTTCAACAGGCGTTACCTGGGAAGCAATGAAACTGCAAAGAATCTGTTTCCGGAACTGGTGGGATATCCTTTGGATAAATCTATTGAAAAGAATGAGCACCTTAAGGAAACTCTTGGACGTTGGCTGAGGCAGTTCCAGAATAACAGGACCGGCTGGAATGTCACATATGAGTATGAGGATAAATCATATAGTGTCAGTGTCAATTATCTGTATATCGGAAACAGGAAATGGGGCTACAGGTTCATATTTAATGACAATACTGAGGACAGAAATTATATAAAGCTTGTAGATAAATATAACTCGGAGCTGGAGACCGAGGTTCAAAAGAAGACTCAGAGTATCGTTGAAATGCATGATAAGATGATCCTCAGTCTTGCCATGATGGTTGAAAGCCGTGACAATTCTACCGGTGGTCATATCATGAGAACCAGTGAAGTGGTACGGATTCTTATAGAGGAAATGACAAGGGAAAATGAGCTTCATCTCAAAGCAAAGTTCTGTAAAGATGTTATAAAGGCTGCACCTATGCACGATCTGGGTAAGGTTGCAGTAGACGATGCGATACTCAGAAAACCGGGCAGATTTACGGATGAAGAGTATGAGAAGATGAAGAAGCATGCCGAAGAGGGTGCGAAGGTTATTCATAAGATACTTGACGGAACAGATGACCTTGAGTTCCACATAATAGCCGAAAACGTGGCTCACTATCATCATGAAAGAATGGACGGTTCGGGATATCCTGACGGTCTGAAGGGTGAAGAGATACCTCTTGAGGCACGTATAATGGCCATAGCCGATGTGTATGATGCACTTGTCAGCAAGAGAGTTTACAAGGAGAAATTCTCCTTCGAAGATGCTGACAGGATAATGATGGAAAGCATGGGAAAACATTTTGATAAGAATCTGGAGAAGTATTATGTAGCAGCTCGTCCGAGATTTGAGGAGTACTACAGATCGTTGGATAAGGAGACAGAGAATGAAGGCAGTTTATCTGGAAAAAGGAGCAGTCAGTCATGATGATATCTCCTTTGAGCCCATAACAGAGCTTGTTGAAACAACAATATATGAAAATACAACCGAAGAGGATAAGCTCGAGCATATTGGAGATGCAGAGATAGTATTTTCCAATAAAGTGATTTTCGATGAGGATACATTTAACAGGTGTCCAAATATCAAATACATCGGAGTGTGTGCCACGGGTTATAACGTTATAGACCTTGAAGCGGCCCGTCGTCATGGTGTTACAGTGACAAATGTACCGGCCTACAGCACGGAATCCGTAACACAGCTGACCTGGGGGTTCATCATCAGCTGTGCAGCCCGGATAGGTCTTCACGACAGGAGTGTTCATGAGGGTGACTGGGTGAGATCGGAAACATTTTGCTACTGGCTGAAGCCTGTTATGGAGCTGGCCGGAAAGACCATAGGAATAGTGGGCTATGGAAATATCGGAAACAGGGTTGCCGAGGTGGCAAAGGCTTTCAGAATGCATGTGCTGGTAAATACTGCCCATCCCGAGAAGTACAAAGGTGATGAGCAGGACGGAAAAGTCAGCTTTGTTCCGATAGAAAAGATATGGAGTGATTCTGACATAGTGACACTGCACTGCCCTATGACAAAGGAAACCGAAAAGATAATCTGTAAAGAAAACATCAGCAGGATGAAGGACGGAGTGGTGATCATAAATGTATCCAGAGGAGGCCTGGTAAATGAGGCAGATCTGGCTGAGGCTCTAAAGTCCGGAAAGGTTGCGGCAGCGGCTGCTGATGTTGTTTCAGTTGAGCCTATGGAAAAGGATAATCCGCTTCTTACAGCACCGAATATGATACTTACACCGCATCTTGCATGGGCGAGTATCGAAGCCCGGGAGCGACTGATATCAGTTGTCGCGGATAATCTTAAAGCATACCTGGATGGGAAAAAGCTGAATGTTGTCAGTTAAAGGAGTATAGTATGAAAAAACGAAAAATAGCATCTTTTATTATTGCGGCTGCTATGGCTCTAAGTGTACCCGGAGTTGTAAATGCCGAGGTGCCATACATGGGAGACGTTACTGAGGAGATGACACGAGCTTCGTATTGGTATTCGAAGACTGAAAATCCGGATGATGTACTTGCTGATATAAATGAGATTCAAACTATAAATAATGATATAGTTGAGGGATCGGGAACCGGTGTAGGTGATTTGAGAACTGTTGCTGATTATGTGGACGGAGAAGCGCTTAATATAAGTCTGAGAGAAGCGTCTATATCTAATGCGATTTATTTCCTGTCCATGGCACCTACTATGTATACAGACGGTGGTGCGGTTCTGACATTTGACTCCTTTGAAGAAGTGATCAACAATACCCAGAATCCAAATGCATCGCCCCGACAGCAGGCTTTGTTTGCTGTAGTAACCACGCAAACTACACTTAAGGCATTTCCGACTGAAATGATGATCCTTGATGAACAGACAGACTATAATTTTGATTATCTGTATCTGACGAGACTTTCAATAAATGAACCGCTGGTTATCAGATCTGTATCAGCAGACGGAAAATACTATTATGGTGTTACAAGCCATAGCAGAGGCTGGGTAAATGTGGAAGATGTTGCTATCTGTAAGGATAGATCGGAGTGGCTTGAGGCCTGGGATATAGAACCGGAAAAGGTGCTTGTTGTATATGGAGATAGGGTCGTTACAGAGGAAACCAGAGTCTGGCCGGAGGTGTCAAAAAGGGTTCTGACCATGGGAACCACTCTCAGGCTGGCGGATAGATCTGAATGGACAAATCTTATTTCCAACAGAGCTCCATATTATAATCATGTTGTCTGGATGCCGGTAAGGAATGATGACGGAAGCTATAGAAAGAGTCTGTGTCTCATTTCCATGCACACCAAAACAAGTGAGGGTTATCTTCCTCTGACATATAAAAATATAGTCGGTGTTGCATTTAACACCCTGGGAAATTCATATGGATGGGGCGGAATGCTTGGTTCAAATGACTGCTCCGGATATATCAGAGATGTTTATAGATGCTTTGGTTTTAATCTCGGAAGGAACACGACAAATCAGGCAAATCAACCGGTTAAAAAATATGATGTTTCAGGTTTTACCAGAGAAGAGAAAGAGATACTTCTTAAGAATCTCCCCATAGGCTCAGTACTTATATGGGATGGACATGAGGTACTGTATCTTGGAGAGGATGAAGGAAAGTTCTATGTCATAAATTCGGTCAGCTCAGCTGTAAGAGATGATGGCTATGGAACAAGGGTGAGAAGTGTTATCATCAATTCGGTAGATATAACCAGACCGAACGGAAACACATGGCTGGATACATTTACTACCATGGAAATCCCTTATATAGGAAAGAACAGTCCGGGATATGATTATGATTATACCATAGATAGAGAGAAAGAGTCCGCACTTGCTGATCTGGATGCCCTGATTGAGGAGGCAAAGGAGTTTTATAACAGCATTAAGGGTGATGCTTCTTACTCAGAACTGGCAGAGCAGTTGAAGACGGCAGTTGAAACGGCGGCTGCATCATATGATGAGTCTCTTGATACAGAGACTATAAAATCAGCTATGACTGCACTTCAGAAGGCTTTTGATACGGTAAAGGAAAAGAAGGCAGCCATAGACGAAGAAAAGAAGAAGTCTGATGATAAGGATCCTGACGATAAAAAATCAGATGACAAAAATAAGGACGATAAGAAATCAGACGAAAATAAAAACAAAAATGAGTGGATAGACGGTCAGTGGTATGACTCTGAAGGAAAGAATGACTATAAGTATAAGGGCAGCTGGAAGAGTAATGAAACCGGCTGGTGGTATGAAGACACATCCGGCTGGTATCCTGTTAGTCAGTGGCAGAAAATAGACGGACTCTGGTACTATTTTGGTGCCGACGGATATATGGCATCCTCTGAGTGGGTAGATGATTACTGGCTGGACTTAGATGGTGCACTCAGGTATAAACCTACCGGGGCATGGAAGAAAAACAGAGCGGGCTGGTGGTATGAAGATACCTCAGGCTGGCAGCCCTATAGTCAGTGGCTCAGAATAAATGGTAAATGGTACTATTTTAAAGAAGATGGAAATATGGCTGTCAGTCAGTATGTAGATGGTTATTGGGTAAATGCGGACGGTGCATGCGAATAAATGACTGACAGGAGACTATAATAACGTGTGGAAAGCAATAGAAAATTTTAATGAAACAATAAATGACATTGTTTGGATAAAAGTAGGAATATGGCTGCTTTTATTCAGCGGTATTCTATTTACTATACTTTCCAGAGGCTTTCAGTTTACGCATCTGGGCCACTGGATGAAAAAGACTATAGGAAGTCTGTTTGATTCCAAGGTAAAGGGGAAGGACACAAAGAGTAAGGATGATAAGGCTTCTATAAGTCAGTTTCAGGCGCTTTGTACATCTCTGGCAGCAACTCTCGGTGTCGGAAATATCGCAGGTGTGGCAGCGGCCATAACTGCAGGCGGACCGGGAGCCGTATTCTGGATGTGGATGGCGGCTGTGTTTGGAATGATGACAAGCTTCGTAGAGAATGTGCTGGGTATTTATTTCAGACGCAAGAACCATGCCGGAGAGTGGTCGGGAGGTGCGATGTATTATCTTCGTGACGGCTTCGGCGGTTACAAGCATATGAAGAAGGTCGGAAAGATACTGGCTGCGATTTTTGCTCTCTGTACAATCCTGGCTTCCTTTGGTATCGGTAATATGGGACAGGTAAACAAGATTGTCATCAACATAACCGATGCCTTCAAGATAAAGGGTCTCTCTGATAAAGTACTTTACACTTCGGGAGATACTGACATCACACTGTATATGCTTATTCTGGGAATCATACTTATGGTATTTGTGGCAGTGGTTCTTCTGGGAGGTATACAGAGGACAGCTTCCGTTGCGGAAAAGATAGCTCCGTTTATGATAGTTTCATATGTCCTGGGCTCGCTTATAATTATAATCGGAAATGCAGGTGATGTGCCTGAATCAATGAAAGCTATTTTCTCCATGGCATTCACTAAAAAGGCTGCATGGGGTGGAGCCGCAGGAATTACATTTAAAACCATTTTAACTACAGGTTGTAGGCGAGGTATGTTCTCGAATGAGGCGGGACTCGGATCAACCGTAATGGTCAATGCCAGTTCAAATGTTGTGGAGCCGGTTAAGCAGGGAATGTGGGGAATGTTCGAGGTGTTTGCGGATACCATACTTGTTTGTACTATGACAGCTCTGACGGTTCTCACCTCCGGCGTAGTTGATCTGAAAACCGGAGTTGCCGTAACCAACAACGATGCAACACTCGTTGCCGATGCATTTGATACAGTATTTAAGTTTGGAGACTTCAGACTCGGAAAGTACTTCATCGCAATATCCATAATGCTGTTTGCTTTATCAACAATCCCCGGATGGGCTCACTACGGCGTCAAGGCTGTGGAATATCTTTCCGGTAAAAAAGCGCCTACGGCAGTAATGGTGTATAAGATCATATTCATCTGTATGATTGTTCTGGGAGCAATCATTACATCAAGTTTTGCGTGGAGTATATCGGATACATTTAACGGAATGATGATGATCCCGAATATGATAGGTGTGCTGTCCCTTTCACCCCTGGTAGTAAAAATTCTGAAGAATTATGTGGACAGAAGGATACGGGGGAATATGGATATCCGTCCGATGCTGTCACATGTCCCTGAGATAGAAGAGGAAGGAATCAGAAGGATAGAGGAAACAGGAGAAGAGTAAATCATTCTGAGTAAAGAGAATGTCATTCTGAGCGAAGCGAAGAATCTTTATAAAACAATATGGGAGGTAAAACATGTTAGAATCAAGACCGGAAGGTATGGAGCGTATAACGACTCCGGAACTCGCGAAAGCATTTATTGACGATCAGGTAGCTAAGATGAGAGCACAGGTAGGTGACAAGAAAGTACTTCTTGCACTTTCAGGTGGGGTGGACTCATCAGTTGTTGCCGCACTTCTTATCAAGGCTGTGGGACAGCAACTGGTATGTGTTCATGTAAATCATGGACTTCTCAGAAAAGGTGAGCCGGAGCAGGTAATCAAGGTATTCAGAGACGAGATGAATGCAAACCTCATCTACGTTGACGCAACCGATAGATTCCTTGATAAGCTTGCAGGAGTTACAGATCCTGAAGAGAAGAGAAAAATAATCGGTGGAGAATTCATAGAAGTATTTGCAGAAGAAGCTAGAAAGCAGGACGGAATCGAGTTCCTCGCACAGGGAACAATCTGGCCTGACATACTTGAAAGCGATGCCGGTATCAAGGCACACCATAACGCAGGCGGCCTTCCTGAAGACATGGACTTCGAGCTTGTAGAGCCTGTAAGAATCCTTTTCAAGGATGAGGTTCGAGTAGTAGGAAAAGAGCTTGGACTTCCGGACAACATGGTATATCGTCAGCCATTCCCTGGCCCGGGACTTGGAGTAAGATGTCCGGGAGCAATCACAAGAGACAGACTTGAGGCGGTTCGTGAGTCAGATGCCATCCTCAGAGAAGAGTTCGCAAAGAACGGCCTCGAAGGAAAAGTATGGCAGTATTTCACCGTAGTGCCTGACTTCAAATCAACAGGTGTTAAGGACGGAAAGAGAACCTTTGACTGGCCATGCATCATCCGTGCCATCAACACAACAGATGTTATGGAAGTAACAGTAGAACATCTCTCCAACGAACTCATCGACCACCTCGTAAACCGTATAATCACAGAAGTACCAGGCATTAACAGAGTCCTCTTTGATTACACACCAAAGCCACCAGCAACTGTGGAGTACGAATAAAAGCGTTAATCCCGAAAAGCCCTAAAATAAGGGCTTTTCGGGATTATTTTATGTGAATGGTAGCAAAATGGTAACAATAATAAAAATGAATAGAAAGATCCGTTTGACATTTAAATTGCTTATTTCATATAGCTGTATGACTTGCGCTAGTGTCAAATAGAGTGAGTGGGGGGTGCGGACATTTTCTTGGACAGGCTATGCGACCAATCCAAGGCTATGTCTGTACTCCATAGGACTCAAATATCCTAATGACTTTTTTATTCTTTT